>NZ_JABJWD010000039.1:0-50303 GCF_013155425.1 Gluconacetobacter entanii
GTCTGTCAGTACGAAGCGATCCATACAGGCTTTGAATCATATGCAGATGCTTGAAAAAAGCATAATTCCCAACAGGCCCCAAAAAGCTTCGAAAGACGTCGCCTTTTTCGATCAAAAGGCGGCACCCAAAAACTTTTGTTATTTAAGGAATTTATGCATCAGCCGGTCGCGCAAACCGGCTGAATTCCTGTATCACCTGATCATAGATCGGACGCTTGAACCCGACATTGAGTCGCGAGATGTCCGCCGCGGGCACCCACTGCCACATGTCGAATTCGGCGGGCAGGTGCGTGTCGAGCCGGATATCGCTGTCGCGCCCCGTAAAGCGCAGGGCAAACCATTTCTGTGTCTGTCCCCGGTACTGGCCGCCCAGTGCCCTGCCGATCAGGTGGTCGGGCAGGTCATAGCTGATCCATTGCGGATATTCGCCAAGGATGACGGCATGGTCGGTGCCGATCTCCTCCATCAGTTCGCGCATCACCGCCTGCCGGGGATTTTCCCCTTCGTCGATGCCGCCCTGCGGGCACTGCCACACGCCGTCGCTGGCGGGGCCGCCCGCGCCGGGCATGTCGGTGCGGCGCGCCATCAGCACCTCGCCCCGCATATTGAACAGCATCGCCCCAACATTGGGGCGATAGGGCAGGGTGGCCTTGTCGATGCTCATGGATGGGCGGGGGTGGAAGGTGTCGCGGGTTTGGCCGGCGTGGCCGGTGCGGCGGGCGGCGTTGTCGTCGCTGGTGCCGCAGGCGCAGGTGTGGCCGGCACGGGGGTGGCTGGCGCCTGCTGTTCGGCGGGGGTGTCCTTCGTCGCGGGCTTGGCCTGCGTCGTGGGGGTATTGACCTTGGTGGGGGCCGCTGCGTTCGCCTTGGTGGTGTCGGGCGTGACCGGCAGGCCCGCCATCGCATGGACGACCTTCAGGCCCTCCTGCAACTGGAAATCGGTGGTGGGCTTGGTCGGGTCGTAATCCGGCCACCCGGCGGGCGGTTCATGCGGCAGGGTCTTGGCGATGGCAGGCAGGTCGGTGCGGGTCGGGGCCTGCGCCGTGTTGCCGCCGCTGTTCTTGATGATGTGCGCCAGGTCCGCCTCGCGGATGCTGTAGCTGTCATCATCGCGGCTTTCCTTGACCATGATGTCGGGCATGATGCCCAGACCCTGGATGGAACGGCCCGATGGCGTGTAGTACCGCGCCGTGGTCAGGCGGATCGCCCCTTCGCCCGGGATCGGCAGGATGGTCTGCACCGATCCCTTGCCGAACGTCTTTTCCCCCACCAGCACGGCGCGATGGTGGTCCTGCAGCGCACCGGCCACGATTTCACTGGCGGAGGCGGAACCACCGTTGATCAGCACCACGATCGGCAGGCCGTTGGTGATGTCCACGTTATGCGCGTCCCAGCGCTGGCTGTCCTGCGCATGGCGCGCGCGGGTGGAGACGATCTCGCCATTCTTGATGAAGTCGCCGCCGACGTCGATCGCCTGCGTCAGCAGGCCGCCCGGGTCGGAACGCAGGTCGATGACCAGGCCGTTGAGCTTGCCATGCGTCTGGGCCTGCAGCTTCTTGTAGGCGTCAACCAGACCGCGCTGCGTTTCCTCGTTGAACTGGGCGATGCGGATATAGCCGGTGGAGTCATACAGCGCCGACTTGATGACCTGCAGCGGGATGATCGCGCGCGTCAGGGTCACGATGATGGGCTTGGGCGTCTTCTCACGGATCAGGGTCAGGGTGATGCGCGTGTCGGGCTTGCCGCGCATGCGGGTCACGACCTGGTCGAGCGGCTGCCCGTCGATGTTCTTGCCGTCGATGGCGACGATGAAGTCACCCGGCTTGATCCCCGCGCGCGCGGCGGGCGTGTTGTCCACGGGGGAGACGACGCGCACATGCCCGTCCTCGCCCTGCACCTCCAGCCCGAGGCCGCCGAACGTGCCCTTCGTCTGGACCTGCAGGTCGGAAAACTGCTTTTCCGTCATGTAGGAACTGTGCGGGTCAAGCCCCGTCAGCATGCCGTTGAGCGCGTTGGTGATGAGGTCGCGCGTGGAGACGGGTTCGACGTAATTGGCCTTCACCTTTTCCAGCACGTAGCCGAACAGGAACATGAGCTGTTCGATCTCATGCGGGGAATTGTCCTTGGGTGACGGGCTGTCCGCATGGGCGATGGATGTCAGGTCAAGCCAGCGTCCCCCCGAATGGAAGGCGAGCTGGGGACCTGCCGCGATGCCAGCAAGAAAGGCGCAACCAAGCAGCAGGCCATTACGGAACTTCATGCGTCGTCGTCTCCTGAATGGCCATCCACGCAATCGGCGTCTGACCTGCATATGGTGACCAGCCCCATATGGGAGGGGGGTCATAGTCCGTCATCGGTCGCACACCTTATACCGAACTTGATGCACACGGAAACCGTGTAAACCAATTCTACAGGTATGGCGCGGGGTTAACGGCGGTGCCCCCGCGCCGCAACTGCACGAACAGGGTGGGCCGTGCCTGCGCGCCCGACCAGGCCGGCATCTGGCCCACCGGCGCGCCCTTGACGATCTGCTGTCCCGGGGCGACGGCCATGTCCCCGATTCCGGCCAGGACAAAGCGGTAATGCTGCCCGCAATTGAGGATCATCATCTGCCCGTAGGAGCGGAACGGTCCCGCGAAATCGACTCGCCCGCTGCAGGGCGCGCGCACGGTCGCGCGTGACGGTGGGGCGTAGGTCACGCCGCTGGCCGGGCCGCTTTCGGTGGACTGGCCCCATCCTGTGACGATGCTGCCGGGCACGGGGGCGCCCGCGCTGCCGGGACGTGTCGCGTTGACGCCCGGACCCGGCCCCGCGGCAAGGGCGCGGGCACGGGCGCGCGTGGCCTCGGCCTCCTGCGTGCGGTGGGCGCGCTCGGCCTCCTGTGCCGCGCGTTCAAGGTTGGCCTGTGCGGTGCGTTCGACCTCCTCGATCCGGCCGATCGCGTCCTGCAGGCTCGACGCCTTGCGGGCCGCGTCCTCCACCTGCTGGGTGGCGCTGCGTACGGCGGCGTTGGACTGCCTCTGCGCCTCCAGCGCGGCATGGGCGGAACGGTTGACGCTGTCGCGCTGGCTTTCCTGCTGCGCCAGCAGTTGCGTCATGCGCCCCTTCTGCTGCGCCAGTTCGGCGTCAAGCTGCGCCAGGCGGGCGCGACGGTCATGGATCTGGCGCGCCTGCTGGGCAATGCGCGTGGTCAGGCCGCGCATGACCAGCAGGCCCGTCACCGCGCGATCGGCGGGCAGCGGCACCGCAAGCAGCGTGTCGGCGGGATAGAGGGAGAGGCGTTCGACCACCGGCAGCAGCGGCGTCAGCGCCGCGACATCCTGCGTCAGCGCCCTGTGCAGGGTGTCCTGTTCGGTGTGCAGGGCGGCAATCCTGCTGTCGAGGTCGGCGGTGTCCTGTTCCGTGCGTTGCAGGCGCGCGGTTGCGTCCACCGTCGCCGCCGACAGTTCGGTGGCGCGGGCGGCATCACGCTGGGCCTGTGCCTCGGCCTCGTGCTGGGCCTTGATGCGGGCCTGCATTTCCGCGCCCTGCTGTTTCTCACGCGCCAGCAGGGCCTCGCGCGCGGTGCGGGCGTTCTCGATCTGGCGGCGGATGCTCTGGGTCTCGTGCCCCTCCGGCGTCGCGACCGCCGGGCCGTGCACGTGATGGAGCGTGTGTGAGGCCGATGGCGTCGCGGCAGGGCAGAAAGGGGCGGCCAGCACAATGGCGAGGCACACCCCCACGAAAAGACCGCGACGCAGGGTAATGGCGGATGGGGCGGCCGTCAGGATGGCGTCGGTCCATCCAGCAGGGAGCGTCCCGTCATGGCGGCAGGCTGCGCCAGACCCATCAGCGCCAGCAGCGTGGGTGCAAGGTCCGCCAGTCGCCCGTCATGCACATGCGCGCCCGCCACCCCATGCAGCACGACCGGCACGACATTGAGGGTATGGGCGGTGTGCGGTCCCTGTGTTTCGGGATCGAACATGGTTTCGGCATTGCCATGGTCCGCCGTGACCAGCAGCGCGCCGCCCGCGCGGTCGATGGCGTCCACGATACGGCCAAGGCCGGTATCCACCGCTTCGACCGCCTTGATCGCCGCTGCCAGCACGCCGGTATGGCCCACCATGTCGGGATTGGCGAAGTTCAGGACGATCAGGTCGTATTTGCCGCTGTCGATCGCCTCCACCGCGCGCTGCGTCAGTTCGGGGGCCGACATTTCGGGCTGCAGGTCATAGGTCGCGACCTTGGGGGAGGGGACCATGATCCGGTCCTCGTCGGGCAGTTGCTCCTCCCGCCCGCCATTGAGGAAGTAGGTGACGTGGGGATATTTCTCTGTCTCCGCCATGCGAAGCTGCTTCCGCCCGGCGGCGGAGACCACATCGCCCAGCAGGTCGCGCAGTTCCTGTGGCGGGAACAGGACGGAAATCAGTTCCGCCAGCCTGTCGGAATAGCGCGTCATGCCAAGGACGGCGGCGAAATGGATGATACGTTCGCGGTGGAACCCCTCGAACTTTGGCTCCAGCAGCGCGTCGAGCAACTGGCGGATGCGATCGGCGCGGAAGTTGAACGACACGATGCCGTCGCCATCCTTCATGCCCTGGTAATCGCCGATGGCGGTGGGGTCGATGAACTCGTCCGTGGTGCCCCTGGCATAGGACGCTTCCAGCACGGCATCGGCGCTGTCGGCATGCGGGCCGTGGCCGGCGGTGATGACGTCATAGACCTTCTGCACGCGCTCCCACCGGCGATCGCGGTCCATGGCGTAATACCGGCCTGAAATGCTGGCGATGCGGGCCTGCGGCGGCAGGTCGCGCAGCAGGCGCGCCACGTAATCGCGCCCCGAATGGGGGGGCGTGTCGCGGCCGTCGCTGAAGATGTGCACCGCGACGGGAATCCCCTGCGCGCAGATGATCTTCGCCAGTGCGACGGCATGGTCCTGGTGCGCATGCACGCCCCCGGTGGAGACGAGGCCCATCAGGTGGCACGTGCCGCCGCTTTTCTTCAGCGCGGCAAGGAAATCGCGCATGACCGGGGCTTCGGCCGCGCTGCCATCGCGCAGGGCGGTGGTGATGCGCGGCAGTTCCTGCATGACGACGCGGCCCGCGCCGATATTGAGGTGCCCGACCTCCGAATTGCCCATCTGCCCTTCCGGCAGGCCGACATCCTCCCCACATGTGCGCAGGAACGCATGCGGGTCATGGCCCCACAGCCTGTCGAAGGTCGGGGTATGGGCGGCGGCGACGGCATTGTCGGCCGTATCCTCGCGCCAGCCAAATCCGTCGAGGATCGCCAGCATGACGGGACGGCGGGCCTGAAGGTCGGGTGCATGGGTGGGCATGGGTTGTTCCTCTCCCTTATTTTGTCGCCCATAATGCCCTAAATGACATCCCTGCGGAATGCCTGCCGAGGGCATTATGAAAGGAAAATGACGATGGACCAGACGGAAAGCGGACCGGGCGGGTGTGGCTGCCTGACGCCGGAACAGGTGCGTGTCCTGCGTGAACATGGAACCGAACGTCCCGGTTCCAGCCCCCTGAATGACGAAAAACGCCCCGGCGAATATCGTTGCGCCGGATGTGGCGCCGCGCTGTTTTCCTCCACCGCCAAGTATGACAGCGGAAGTGGCTGGCCGTCCTTTACGCAGGCGCTGCCCGGCGCGGTCGCCACCACCACGGACACCAGTCACGGCATGACCCGGACGGAGGTCCACTGCGCACACTGCCACGGCCATCTGGGCCATGTCTTCCCCGACGGGCCGCCGCCCACGGGGCAGCGCTACTGCATGAACGGCATCGTGCTGACATTCGTCCCGCGCGATGGCGGGGTGGGGGCATGACGGACTTTTCCCATGACCCCGGCGTCGTGGTCGTCACGCATCCGCTGGCGCAGCACAAGCTGACGCTGATGCGTGACGCGCGGACCTCGACAGGGGAGTTCCGCACGCTGGCGCGCGAACTCAGCGTGCTGCTGGGCTACGAGGCGATGCGTGATCTGCCGCTGGAGAATGTGGAGATCGAAACCCCGCTGGAGCGCATGGACGCGCCCCGCCTTGCGGGCAAGAAGCTCTGCCTTGTCTCCATCCTGCGGGCGGGGAACGGGATCCTTGACGGGATGCTCGACCTCGTGCCGTCGGCGCGGGTGGGACATATCGGCCTGTTCCGTGATCCCGAAACGCTGGAGCCTGTGGAATATTACCTCAAGCTGCCTGACGATATCGGGCGGCGCATCTGCATCGTGGTGGACCCGATGCTGGCGACGGGCCACAGTGCCGCGGCGGCAATCGCGCGCCTGAAACAGGCGGGGGCGGAAAATATCGTCTTCGTCTGCCTGCTGGCCGCACCGCAGGGCGTCGCCTGCCTGCGTGCGGAACATCCCGATGTGCGGATCGTCACCTGTGCGATTGACCGCGAACTTGACGGCCATGGCTATATCCGGCCCGGCCTCGGGGATGCGGGGGACCGCCTGTTCGGCACGAAGTAGGGAAGGAAGCCCCGGGCTCTGCCCGGACCCGGCAGGGAGCGCGCTCCCTGCACCCTGATTCATTGTCCGCAGAATTGTCCGGGAAGTTCTGGAAAATCAGGGAAAGTCATAAAAGTTTTTGGTGAAGCTTTTGAACGAAAAAGCTTCGAAAGACGCTGCCCTTTTAAAAAAGGCAGCACCCCCTCACGCCCGCCGCACGATATAGGTCTTCGACAGTTCCGCCTCCAGCGCGCGGGCATGTTCGGGGTCGCGTGCCTCGATCATGACCTCGAGTTCGGCGGCCTGCACGCTTGGCGTGGTGAACAGGCGCTGGTGCGAGACCTCGATGATGTTGCCGCCCGCCTCGCCGATCTTGCGCGAGATGTCGGCCAGCACGCCGGGACGGTCGGGAATTTCCATCTTCAGGCACAAAAGCCGCCCGTCGCGCAGGAGCGAGCGCAGCAGCGTGTTGGCAAGGATGCGGCTGTCGATGTTGCCACCCGTGATCGGCAGCGCGACCCGCTTGCCCCGGAACAGTTCGGGATAGGTCAGCACGGCGGCCAGTGCGGTCGCACCCGCGCCCTCGCTCACCTGCTTGGCCCCTTCGGCCAGCATGGTGATCGCGGTCTCGATCGCGCTTTCGGGCACCGTCAGCACGGTGGAGACATGTTCGCGCAGAACCTCGAGTGGCTGGCGCCCAACCTTGAGCACCGCGATCCCCTCGGCAATGGTCGGGCCGCCGGGGGGAAGCACCTCATCACCGGGAAAGCCGGAAAGCGAGGAGTAGTTCTCCACCTGCACGCCCATGATGTCCATGCCCGGACGCAGCGCGCGCGCGCTCACCGCGCAGCCCGACAGCAGTCCGCCACCGCCAATGGGGCAGACGAAGGTGTCGAGTTCGCCGGCATCCTCCAGCAGTTCGAGGGCGAAGGTGCCCTGCCCGGCCATGACCTCGGGGTCGTCATAGGGATGGACGAACACCCGGCCCTCGCGCTCGCACAGTTCGTTGGCATGGGCCGTGGCCTCGGCGAAGTTGTCGCCATGCAGGACGACGCGCGCGCCCCACGCGGCGGTGCGCGTCACCTTGGCCACGGGGGTGAAGCGCGGCATGACGATCACCGCGTCAATGCCCAGAAGCGAGGCATGGCGGGCCACGCCCTGCGCATGGTTCCCGGCGGAAACCGTGATCACGCCGCGCCTGCGCTCGCTCTCATCCAGCAGCGCAAGCTTGTTGGCGGCGCCACGTTCCTTGAAGGACCCCACGGCCTGCAGGTTGTCGAGCTTGAGCACGATATCCGCGCCGGTCGCCCGCGAAAGCGCCTGCGACGGAAGGGTCGGGGTGCGCAGGACACGCCCTTCGATCCGCCGTGCGGCGGCGCGGATATCGTCGAATGTGATCACGTTCTTCGCCTCAGCCGTAGGTGACGGCCAGTATTTCATAGGTCCGGTCGCCACCGGGGGCCGGGACGGACACGGTATCGCCCACGCTCTTGCCGATCAGCGACTTGGCCAGCGGGGAGGAGACGGACAGCAGGCCCTGCTTGATGTCGGCCTCATAGACGCCGACGATCTGGTAGGTGGCTTCCTTGTCGGTTTCCTCGTCCACGAGATGGACGCGCGCGCCGAATTTCACCTGGTCGCCCGACAGGGTGGCAGGGTCGATCACCTCGGCGGAGGAGACGATCTCCTCCAGTTCGAGGATGCGGCCCTCGGTAAAGGACTGGCGTTCGCGCGCGGCGTGGTATTCGGCATTTTCCGACAGGTCGCCGTGGCTGCGCGCCTCGGCGATGGCCCGTATGATGGCCGGGCGTTCTTCACTCTTGAGCTTGCGAAGTTCTTCTTCGAGCCGTTGCAGGCCAGCGCCTGTCATCGGAAATTTCTGCAAGATGTATCCCCGGGGTGAAGGTCAGCGTTCGATGACTGACGGATGGTGTGGTCATGGCGGACGCCCGCATGAAACGACCCCCGCCCATCCGCGCGGCCGATGGGGCCGACGGACGGGCAGGGGCATGCATGGCGTTCAGTACGATCCCTTAAAGTAGGATTGAAGCGGCGCGACTTCAAGAACCCCGTCGCGCATCGCAGCAATCGCATAGGTCGCGGCCCGTGCGCCCGCGATGGTGGTGTAATGCGGGATGCCATGCGTCAGCGCGGAACGGCGGATGTCAAAGCTGTCGGCAACCGCCTGCGCGCCCTGCGCGGTGTTGATGACCATCTGGATTTCGCCCGAACGGATCGCATCCACGCAGTTGGGACGACCCTCCAGCACCTTGTTGACCACGCGCACCTCGACGCCCGCGTCACGTAGGCACTGCGCGGTGCCACGGGTTGCGACCACGCTGAATCCCATGTCCACCAGGCGGCGGCCCAGCGACTTGACGGCGGCCTTGTCGCTGTCGCGCACCGACAGGAACACCTCCCCCGACAGCGGCAGGCGCACGCCGGCGGCAAGCTGCGACTTGGCGAACGCGCGCTCGAACGAGGCATCGAGGCCCATGACCTCACCCGTGGAGCGCATTTCCGGCCCGAGGATCGTATCGACGTCGGGGAAGCGGTTGAACGGGAATACCGCTTCCTTCACCGCGACATGCGGGGCCACCGCCTGGTCATCGAGGCGGAATTCCGACAGGTGTGCGCCAGCCATGACACGCGCGCCGATCTTGGCGACGGGAACGCCCGTGGCCTTGGCGACGAAGGGCACGGTGCGCGACGCGCGGGGATTGACCTCAAGGACGAAGATGTCGTGCCCCTTGATCGCGTACTGCACGTTCATCAGCCCGACAATGCCGAGTTCGCGGGCCATGGCCTCCGTCTGCGCCTTCAGTTCGGTGACGATGGCGGGCGAGAGGGTATAGGGCGGCAGCGAACAGGCGCTGTCGCCCGAATGGATGCCCGCTTCCTCGATATGTTCCATGACACCGGCGACATAGACGTCGGTGCCATCGGCGATGCAGTCCACGTCGGCCTCGATCGCGTCGTTGAGGTAGCGGTCGATCAGCACCGGACCCGAGGCCACGTCATGCCCCGCAAGCTGCAGCGCCACGCGCATGTAGCGCTGCAGGCTGGCGCGGTCATGCACGATTTCCATCGCGCGCCCACCCAGCACATAGGACGGGCGCACCACGACGGGGTATCCGATCCGGTCGGCCACGTCCTCGGCTTCCGCCAGCGACCGTGCGATGCCGTTTTCGGGCTGGCGCAGGCCGACCTTGTGCAGCATCGCCTGGAAGCGTTCGCGGTCCTCTGCCCGGTCGATGGCGTCCGCCGGCGTGCCCAGCAGCGCAATCCCCGCCGTCTCCAGCGCATGTGACAGCTTCAGCGGCGTCTGGCCGCCATACTGCACGATGCAGCCCAGCACGGTGCCGTTTTCCTGTTCGCGGCGGATCAGGGCGATCACGTCCTCTGCCGTCAGGGGCTCGAAATACAGCCGGTCGGACGTGTCGTAATCGGTGGACACCGTCTCGGGGTTGCAGTTGACCATGATGGTCTCGAACCCGGCCTCACGCAGGGCATAGGCCGCATGCACGCAGCAATAGTCGAACTCGATCCCCTGTCCGATGCGGTTCGGCCCGCCGCCAAGGATGACGATCTTCTTCCGGTCGGTCGGGTCGCTTTCGCATTCCGGCGCGCCGAACCCACCTTCATACGTGGAATACATGTATGGCGTGGGCGATGCGAACTCACCCGCGCAGGTGTCGATCCGCTTGTAGGCGGGCGTGACCCCAAGGCGCGTGCGCAGTTCGAGGATCTCCGCCGCTGACGTGCCCGACAGCCGCCCAAGCTGCACGTCGGAGAAGCCGAGGCTTTTCAGCGCGCGCATCTTGTCCGCGTCACGCGGCAGGCCGTCGCGCACGATGGCATGTTCGGCGGCGATGATCTTTTGCAGTTCACGCAGGAACCACGGCTCGAACCTGCAGGCGTCGTGGATGTCCTCGACGCTCAGGCCCGCGCGCAGGGCCTGCGCCGCCATCAGGATGCGTTCGGGGCGTGGCTGCGACAGGGCGGCACGGAAGGCGTCCGGCCCGCCATCGCCCGGCGCGTCCACGGGGTCGAGGCCCGAAAGCCCGATTTCCATGGACCGCAGGCCCTTCTGCATCGCCTCGGGGAAGGAGCGGCCGATGGCCATCGCCTCGCCCACGGATTTCATGCTGGTGGACAGCAGCGCCGGCGTGCCGGGGAACTTTTCGAACGTGAAGCGCGGGATCTTGACGACGACGTAATCGATCGTCGGCTCGAACGAGGCCGGGGTGCTGCCGCCGGTGATGTCGTTGGCCAGTTCGTCAAGCGTGTAGCCCACCGCAAGCTTCGCCGCGATCTTGGCGATGGGGAAGCCCGTCGCCTTGGACGCCAGCGCGGAGGAGCGCGAGACGCGGGGGTTCATCTCGATCACGACCATGCGGCCATCGACGGGGTTGATGCCGAACTGCACGTTTGACCCGCCGGTTTCCACCCCGATCTTGCGCAGGCACGCCAGGGAGGCGTCGCGCATGCGCTGGTATTCCTTGTCCGTCAGCGTCAGCGCCGGGGCGACGGTGATGGAATCACCCGTATGCACGCCCATCGGGTCGATGTTCTCGATGGAGCAGATGATGATGCAGTTGTCGGCGGCGTCGCGCACGACCTCCATCTCGTACTCTTTCCAGCCGAGGACGGATTCCTCGATCAGCACCTCGGTCGTGGGGGAGGCGTCGAGGCCGGAGGAGACGATGCGGTCGAACTCCTCGCGGTTATAGGCGATGCCGCCACCCGACCCGCCCATGGTGAAGGACGGGCGGATGACTGATGGCAGGCCCACCTGCTTGAGCGCCTCGCGCGCTTCGGCCAGTGTGTGGGCGATGACGCTGCGCGGGCTTTCGATGCCGATGGCGTCCATCGCCTCGCGGAACTTCTGCCGGTCCTCGGCACGGTCGATCACCTCGGCGTTCGCGCCGATCAGTTCGACATTATGCTTTTTGAGGAAGCCCGACTTGTCGAGTGCCATCGCCGTGTTCAGCGCGGTCTGCCCGCCCATGGTCGGCAGGATGGCGTCGGGCTTTTCACGCAGGATGATGCGTTCGACGAATTCCGGGGTGATCGGCTCGATATAGGTCGCATCCGCAAGGCCCGGATCGGTCATGATCGTCGCCGGATTGGAATTGACGAGGATGACGCGATAGCCCTCTTCCTTCAGGGCCTTGCACGCCTGCGCGCCGGAATAGTCGAATTCGCACGCCTGGCCGATCACGATCGGGCCGGCGCCGATAATCAGGATGGAGCTGATATCTGTCCGTTTGGGCATGTCGATACGGCTTTCAGGCGGTGGGGGAGAGGGAGTCGATCAGGGCGACGAAACGGTCGAACAGGTAACGGCTGTCCGACGGGCCGGGGCTGGATTCGGGATGGTACTGCACCGAAAACGCGGGGTAGCGGTCGGACGCGATGCCTTCGTTCGATCCGTCGAACAGGCTGATATGCGTCGCGCGCACGCCATCGGGCAGGGTCTTGTCATCCACGGCGAAGCCATGGTTCTGGCTGGTGATTTCCACCTTGCCGGTGGCGAGGTCCTTGACGGGCTGGTTCGCGCCGCGATGCCCGCGCTCCAGCTTGTAGGTCTTCGCCCCCAGCGTCAGGGCCAGCAACTGGTGGCCAAGGCAGATGCCGAACACCGGCTTGCCCGCGTCAAGCACGCCACGGATGGCGGGGACGGCATAGGACGCGGTGGCCGCCGGGTCGCCGGGGCCGTTGGACAGGAACACGCCCGCCGGATCGTGCGACAGGATGTCTTCGGCCGTGGCGGTGGCGGGGACGACGATCACCTCGCACCCGGCCGATGACAGGCAGCGCAGGATATTGCGCTTCGCCCCGTAATCGACGGCGACGACGCGGCGGCGCTTTGCCGGCAGCGGCACGGTGCCGTGCGGCCAGTGCCACACGCCCTCATCCCAGGCGTAGGGTTTGGCGCAGGTGACTTCGCGCGCAAGGTCCATGCCCTCCAGCCCCGGCCACGCGCGGGCCTGCGCCTGAAGTGCTGCGATGTCGATCCTGCCGTCGGCGGGGTAGGCGACGATGGCCGTCTGCGGGCCGCCATCGCGGATGCGGCGCGTGATCGCGCGCGTGTCGATGCCGCAGATGCCCGGGATGCCGCGTGCCTTCAGCCACGCATCAAGCGATTCCACCGAACGCCAGTTCGCGGGCGCGGTCAGGTCTTCCTTGACCACCAGCGCGCGGGCGGCGACGCGCGCGGCCTCGTCATCCTCCGGCGTGGTGCCGACATTGCCGATATGGGGGAAGGTGAAGGTGATGATCTGCCCGGCGAAGGACGGGTCCGTCAGGGTTTCCTGATAGCCGGTCATGCCGGTGGAGAAGCAGATCTCCCCGATGGCGGAGGCGGCTTCGCCATGTGCGCCAAAGCCGCGTCCCCACAGGACGGTGCCATCGGCCAGGATCAGGGCGGCGGTCGCGGCGGGAGGGCGCTCGGCCGGGACGGTCGGGGAAGGCGCGGTCATGGGGGGCTCCGGTCGGTCGGATTCTGTGGCGGGTTGCAGGTCGGACAGGGACAGCCCGGTTTCGCGCAGCACCACGGTCCAGTGCTTGGGCGGGATGGCGCGGGCCTGTCGCCATTTGCGCACGGCCTCGGTACTGACACCCGTCAGGCGCGCGGCCTGTTCGGGGCCGCCAAGGCGCTTTATGATCTCTTCTATTGTCATCGGCATCTGGATGATTGTCCCTTCCGGGTCTATTTCCTATCAGCGGCCGCAGGCGATGGGAAGAAAATTCCGCACCCCCTGCGTGTCGCGGGACGTGGGAAAAACATTCCCGGACGGGATGGCCGTCCCACATCCCCCTTTATCAACAGGAGTTTGAATATGTCCTTGCGCGCACGTTTCATGGAAGACCTCAAGACAGCCATGAAGGCCGGGCAGAGCGACCGTGTCGGCACGATCCGCATGATCACGGCAAAGCTGAAAGACCTCGACATCGCGGGTCGCGCCAAGGGGGAGGACAAGGTCAGCGACGACGCCGTGATCGGCATGCTGCGCAGCATGGTGAAGTCGCGCACGGAGTCTGCGGCGATGTACCTGCAGGGCGGGCGTCCCGAACTCGCGGAAAAGGAAGAGGCGGAAATCGCCCTGATCCGCAGCTACCTGCCCGCCGACCTTGACGAGGAAACGATCGAGGCCGCCGCGCGCGAGGCGATCGAACGCACGGATGCGACCTCCATGAAGGACATGGGCCGTGTCATGGCGGCGCTGAAGACGCAGTTCGGCAGCGCGCTGGATGCCGCGATCGCAAGTTCGGTGGTCAAGTCGCTGCTGTCCGCGCGCTGAAGGCGTAGCGGCCCATGGCATTCGACCCCGCGTTCCTGGACGAACTTCGTGCCCGCACCCCGATTACATCGGTCATCGGGCGGCGCACGAAGCTTGTGCGCTCCGGCCGGAACTGGAAGGCGTGCTGCCCCTTCCATGGGGAAAAGACGCCGTCATTCTATGTCTATGACGACCATTTCCACTGCTTCGGCTGTGGCGTGCATGGCGATGTGATCTCCTTCGTCATGCAGAGCGAGGGGCGCTCCTTCCCCGAGGCGGTGGAGGAACTCGCCACCGCCTCGGGGCTGGAGATGCCGCGCATGGACCGCCACCAGCGCGACATGCAGCGCGAGGCGCGCACGCTGGGCGATGTGCTGGAGGCGGTGCAGCAGGTGTGGCGCCTGCGCCTGCACCGTAATGAGGGGCGCGAGGGGCTGGCCTACCTGCGCGGGCGCGGCCTGACGGACGAGACGATCGCAGGCTTCGGCCTTGGCTGGTCCGGCGACGGGCGCGGCGGACTGGTGCAGGAACTCGCGGCGCAGGACATCACCCCGCAGATGCTGGCGCAGGCGGGCCTGATGCGCGTGGATGAACAGGGGCGGCCGAAGGGCGAGCTGTTCTTCAACCGCGTCACCTTTCCCATCCATGACCGGCGCGGGCGTCTGGTCTCCTTTGGCGGGCGTATCCTTGGCGACGGGCAGCCCAAATACCTCAACGGCCCGGAAACCGCGATCTTTGCCAAGCGCCGCGTCCTGTTCGGCCTTGACCGCGCCCGCGCTGCGGTGCGTGGGCCACGCGGCGGGGGGGATGTCCCCCCACGGCCCGAACTGCTGGTGGTCGAAGGCTACATGGATGTCATCGCCCTGCACCAGGCGGGGCTTGGTGGCGCGGTCGCCCCGCTGGGCACGGCGCTGACGGCGGAACAGATGGAGGCGCTGTGGCAGGTCTCCCCCGCGCCGGTGCTGTGTTTCGATGGCGATGCGGCGGGGCAGCGCGCGGCGGTGAAGGCGGCGGAGACGGCGCTGCCGCTGCTCAATGTCGAACGGACCCTGCGCTTTTGCACCCTGCCGGAGGGGGAGGATCCCGACAGCCTGCTGCGCCAGCGCGGCACGGCGGCGATGACCGCCCTGATCGACGGCGCGCGCCCGCTGAGCGAGGTGCTGTTCGGGCTGCTCAGCGAGGGGGTGCGCGATCCCGGGCCGGAACAGCGCGCGGCCCTGCGGCAGCGGCTGGAGGGGGCGGCGGCCCAGATCCCGGACCGGGCGCTGGCGTCGGAATACCGCTCCACCCTGCTGGACCGTTTCTTTTCCACGTTCCGCCGCCGTGCCCCTTCCGGGCGCAAGGGGCAGAGGAAAGGGGCCGCACCCCCGCCACGCGCGTCGGCGGGGGTGCTGCCCGTGGCGCCGGACCTCGATGCGCAGGCCGTGGCGCTGGAGCGCATGCGCATCCTGACCGCCATCCTGCTGCGCCATCCCGAAGTGGTCGAGGAAGTGCAGGATGCGTACTGCCGCCTGGACCTGCCGGTTGAACTCTCCGCGCTGCGGGCCGTCATGATCGACATGCTGGCGGAGGAGGACGGTGATCCCGATGCCCCCACGCTGATGGCCACGCTGCTGACGCGCATAGAGGCGGCGGAACTGTCGGACATGCGCGCGCGCGTGCTGTCGTCGCATCCCCTGCCACTGTCGGCGCAGGAACGCGATGACCTGATGGATGTCGATGTGCGGCAGGAATGGTGGCATTTTTACGCGCTTTTGAACGTGGAGCGTTTTGCCGCCGACGTGCGCCTTGATACCGAACGCATGATGGCGGGGGAATTTGACGAACGCCAGTGGGAAAACCTGCGTGTCCGGCTGCTGGCGCTGGAGTCGCTGCGGCGGGGCGGGAACATTCCCGATATGCAATGAGCGCGCGGTGTTTTTGGGGAAATCAGGGCGTGCCCCTTGACTTCGGGGGGTGAATCGACCACCTGCACCTGTCGAAAGAACTGTATGCTATACAATGGCCGTATTTGTGTTTCTGCCGCGTGTCAGGCGCGATGGAAACGGCGGAAGGGACAGTGTTCCCCGACGCGGGGCCTTTGATGTTTCCGCCCGGACCGGGCGGGCCACAGATTTGCTGGGTAGGGATTGATCGGGCATGGCGACAAAGACAGCCGCGGGAACGGATGCAGCTTCCGGTGATCAGGACAATGACACCACCTTGCTGGATACGCAGTCCGGAGCCGTCAAAAGGCTGATCGCGCGTGGCAAGGAACGGGGCTACATCACCTTTGACGAACTGAACGCCGTCCTTCCGCAGGACCAGATGTCTTCCGAACAGATCGAGGACGTCATGGCGGCCCTGTCGGAAATGGGCATGCAGGTCGTCGAGAACGAGGACAACGACAGCGAGTCCGAAGACACCGCTGCCGAGCCGGAAGCCAAGAGCGAGGAACCCGCCGAGGGCGAAAGCGAGGAACCGGCCGCCGGTAACGTCGATAGCGAGAACCTTGGCCGCACCGATGACCCGGTGCGCATGTACCTGCGCGAAATGGGGTCGGTCGAGCTCCTCTCCCGCGAGGGCGAGATCGCGATCGCCAAGCGGATCGAGGCGGGCCGTGACGAGATGATCGGCGGCCTGTGCGAAAGCCCGCTGACGTTCCGCGCCATCATTTCGTGGCACGAACGGCTCAAGGCCGGGGAAATGCTGCTGCGTGACATCGTTGACCTCGAGGCGATGCAGTCCGGCAATGCCGCCCCGGGCGAGGAGACGGAAGAAGGCGAGGAGCCCGCGTCCGAAGACGGTTTCGAGGCCACGTCCGAGAACGAGGAGGCCGAGGAAGGCGAGGGTGAGGGCGAAGGCGCCGGCCTGTCGCTCTCCGCGCTGGAGGAAAAGCTCAAGCCCGAGATCCTCGAACAGTTCGAGGAAGTCGAGGCGCTGTACGCCCGCCTGCACGAACTTCAGGCCACCCGGCTTGAGAAGCTGACGTCGGGCGGTGAAATCTCCGCCGAGGCGGAGGCCGCGTACGAGCAGTTGCGCTGCGAACTTGTCGGCAAGGTCCAGCAGGTCCACCTCCACAACACCCGCATCGAGGTGCTGGTGGAGCACCTGAAGGCCATCTTCCAGCGCCTTAACGGGCTGGAGGGGCGGATGCTGCGCCTCGCCGAAAGCACCAAGGTCTCACGCGAGGATTTCCTGCTGAAATATCGCGGGCGCGAACTGGACCCGGGCTGGGTGGATGTCGTCTCCGCCCTGCCGGGCAAGGCGTGGAAGAATTTCGTCGCCAAGCACATGGACACGGTCATCCGCCTGCGTGGGCAGGTGGCGGAACTGACGCAGGAGACGGGGCTGCCGGTGGGCGAATTCCGCCGCGTCTATGCCACCGTGTCACGGGGCGAGCGTGATTCCGCGCGCGCCAAGAAGGAAATGATCGAGGCGAACCTGCGCCTCGTGATCTCGATCGCCAAGAAATACACCAATCGCGGCCTGCAGTTCCTCGACCTGATTCAGGAAGGCAATATCGGCCTGATGAAGGCGGTGGACAAATTCGAATACCGCCGTGGCTACAAATTCTCGACCTATGCGACATGGTGGATCCGCCAGGCGATCACGCGCTCCATCGCGGACCAGGCGCGCACGATCCGCATCCCGGTCCACATGATCGAGACGATCAACAAGCTGGTGCGTACCTCGCGCCAGATGCTGCACGAGATCGGGCGCGAGCCCGCGCCGGAGGAACTGGCCGAAAAGCTGGGCATGCCGCTGGAGAAGGTGCGCAAGGTGCTCAAGATCGCCAAGGAGCCGATCTCCCTCGAAACCCCGATCGGGGACGAGGAAGACAGCCACCTGGGTGATTTCATCGAGGACAAGACGGCGGTCATCCCGCTGGATGCCGCGATCCAGACGAACCTGCGCGAGGCGACGACGCGCGTGCTCTCCTCGCTCACCCCGCGAGAGGAGCGTGTGCTGCGCATGCGCTTTGGCATCGGCATGAACACCGACCATACGCTTGAGGAGGTGGGGCAGCAGTTCAACGTGACACGTGAACGCATCCGCCAGATCGAGGCCAAGGCCCTGCGCAAGCTCAAGCATCCCAGCCGCAGCCGCAAGCTTCGCTCCTTCCTTGACGATAACTGATCGTCCCGGGGGGCAGGTCGTGGCGCAGGGTGTCACGCGGGTGTCGGTGGACGTGACGTTCCTGTGCATGGACCGCCAGCCACCCGGTCCCGTCCCGGAATTGCCGGAAGGTTATGAGATACGGCGGGAGATCCATCCCGCCGTATCGCTGTACCGCGACCTGTACAACCGTATCGGGCAGGATTACTGCTGGTGGCTGCGGCGTGTGATGGGGGATGCGCAACTGGCCGAACTGCTGGGCAATCCGGCGGTGGGGGTCTATGTCCTGCGCGACCATGGCGAGGTGGCCGGGTTCTTCGAACTCGATGCGCGGCAATGTCCCGATATCAACCTTGCCTATTTCGGGCTGTTGCCCCGGTGGATCGGGCGTGGGGTCGGGCTGTCATTCCTGCATGCCGCCATCCGCACGGCATGGCGGCAGCGTCCCGCCGCGCTGCGGGTCAATACCTGTTCCGCCGATCATCCCCGTGCGCTTCCGAACTATGTCCGGGCGGGATTCCGCGTGGTTCGGGTCCTGCGAGAGGTATGGGACATTCCCGACCATATCGGGCTGCACCTACCGGAAATCCAGTAAAATCTGACAGTTAGGCAAGTCTGAAACTCATACTTAATGTAAGTGTAAAATTATTTTGTTTCGCCCGTTGTTATGACAACATATGGAACCAATATCTGCTCCAGAAAAGGAGATATGGTCGGGTGGAATACAATTTTTCCTATTATTCGTTTTGCGGGATAAGCAAGGCAGACCTGCTGTCCGGTCTGGGCATGCAGGACACCGGTACCCTCGACGCCAATGGGCAGTATGATTTTACCATGGCGCAGTTGCCGGACCACTGGATTGTCTTTCGCTACAACAACCTTGGTCGCCCGCCTGCCGTCGCGCGAAAGGAACTGTCGCGGCAGGGGACCCTGATTGCGTGCGACGTGCGCGAAGGCGAGCATGTCTGCCGCGTGGAGTGTTATGAACATGGCGTGCTGAAATGGTCCATCAGCCACGATGGGGAGGCAGGCGATACGCTGGACCTTGAGGTGGTGGGGGTCGTGCCGCCCACCTTCGCCCCCATGCGCAGGGCTGCCTTCGCCGCGCAACAGAAGGCCGATCAGGCGGGGGAGGACGCCCATTACATGTACTGGCTGCCGCTTGACTTCGCCGCCAGCCTGACCGGTTACCGCTATGACCGGGAAAAATTCCCGTGGGGCACGCCGCAGTTCACGGAAATCGAACCGGTCATCCCGACCACGTTCTGATGCATGGGAAGGGGGCTGCCGCTCAGGCGGCGGTCCCTTCGCGGACGCGGGTATAGAACGCCTCGATCAGGTGCGCCTGGCGATCGGGGTTGAAACGTTGCATGTCCCACTCCTGCGGGCCGAGTTGGCGCATGTGGCGCAGGCCCTGCGCCATGGCGGCGACATCGCCGGGCGGGACAAGCGAAGGCGAGGCGGGGGGCAGGATGTCAAGCACCCCGCCCGCCGCCGTCGCGATGACAGGCAGGTGCGCCGCCATGGCCTCCAGCAGGGCAAGGCCGAAGGGTTCATGCAGCGATGGCATGACGAAGCCGTCAAGCATGCCCAGGTCGGCCGGGAAATCGGAGCGGTAGCCCGGGAAGATGACATCCCCGCCGCCCATGGCCTCCAGCCGGGCACGTTCGGGTCCATCCCCGAACAGGATCAGTCGCGCATCGGGCAGGGCGGCCTGCCTGAACGCGCGGATCAGGATATCAAATCCCTTCTTTGTCACCATCCGGCCCCCGCCGCCGATCAGGAACGTTTTGTCCCCCACGCCGAACTGCGTGCGCATGCGCTGGCGTTCGGCGGGTGTCGGGCGCGGGCGCTGGCGGGTCCAGTTGCCGATGACGGTCCGTGCGCCCGCGAATGTGGACGGGATTTCGTCGGCCTGCCACCGGGCAATGCAGATCAGCGCGTCACAGCGGCCATAGGCGCGCGCGCTGAAACGGCTGTGCAGGGTGGCGATAAGCGGGACATGGCGTGGACGTGGCAGCAGGCCAAGGCGGAAGCTGCTTTTGCCCAGGTGGGTATGGATCACGTCGGGACGGAAATCCGCCAGCGTCTTCAGGTAGGACACGCAATATCCCCCACGCCCGGCGCGGACCATGCGTACCGGTGGTGCGATATGGGGGGTGATGTCGCTGCCGGTCAGCGGGTCGGTGGTCCGGCGGTCGATATGGATGCAGACCTCGTGGTGGTGTGCCTGCATCGCGGCCAGTTCGGTGACATAACGTTCGGTTCCGGCAAATTCACGGGTCATTATGCAATGCAGAATGCGCAAGATGACATCCTCAGGAGGCTGCGGGATACACGACTATCGTGCATGGATAGTGGAAAAAAAAAACCTACAAAGCGGAGAATGCTTAAAAACTGTTTCAAAGTGGCGCGGACATGCGCCCACCGTCCCGGCGATATGAGAGGGGAATATCGGGGCGACCGCGCTTTTTTCCTTGTCTGCGGGGGACGATCGTGCTTCAACGCGCACCTTCCCTGCCGGGTGCGTGGCATCGTCCCCGGCTATACCCGCGTCATGTGACAGCATGATGGCGCGGCGGACCGTGTCCGTTGCGAAAGGGGTTGAACAGATCCGAAGGGAGTTCCCATGCCATTGTATGAAACCGTGCTGATTGCACGTAACGACGTGTCGCAGCAGCAGGTCGAAGCCATCGCCGATGGCATCGCAACCGTGCTGGAAGCGGAATCCGGTTCGATCAAGAAGCGTGAATACTGGGGCCTGCGTACCCTGGCGTACCGCATCAAGAAGAACCGCAAGGGGCACTACATGCTCCTCGGCCTGGATGCGACGCCTGCCGCCATCAAGGAAATCGAGCGTCAGCTCAGCCTGAACGAAGACGTCCTGCGCGTGCTGATGCTGCGCGTTGACGAAATCGACGAGGCCCCGTCCGTGATCCTGTCGCGCAAGGGTGACGAGCGCGAGCGTGGGTTCCGTGGTCCGAAGCCCGCCGGTCGTTTCGAAAGCGGCCGTGGCAACAGTGGCGGCCAGCGCCGCAACTATGACGACCGCGAGGAGTTCCGCGCCCGTAACGAGCGTGAAGAACAGCAGCGCAACAATGCCGGCGCCCCCGCCAGCAGCGAAGCGGAGTAAGAGCTGATGTCCGAGACAACCGAGATCAACCCCGCCGCCCGTCGCGTGGCCGTGGGTGCGCGTCGTCCGTTTTACCGTCGCCGCAAGTCCTGCCCGTTCTCCGGCCCCAACGCGCCGCAGATCGACTACAAGGACGTGCGCCTGCTGAGCCGCTTCCTGTCCGAGCGTGGCAAGATCGTCCCCAGCCGCATCACGGCAGTGTCCGCCAAGAAGCAGCGCGAACTGGCCCAGGCCATCAAGCGCGCCCGTTTCCTGGCCCTGCTGCCCTATATCGTAAGCTGAGGGAGGCAGAACCATGTCCGCAGTAGAACTCATCCTGCTCCAGCGCGTCGAGAAGCTGGGCCAGATGGGCGAGATCGTCACGGTGAAGCCGGGCTATGCCCGCAACTTCCTCCTGCCGCAGGGCAAGGCGATCCGCGCCAACGCACACAACCGCGAGCGTTTCGAGCGTGAGCGCGTGCAGCTTGAGGCCCAGAACCTCAAGCGTCGCGAGGAGGCCGAGCGCCTGTCCGAGCGCATGCACGGCCTGTCCGTCATCCTGATCCGTCAGGCCGGCGACAGCGGTAGCCTGTATGGCTCCGTCACCACCCGCGACATCGCCGAGGCGACGACCAAGGCTGGCCTGACGATCTCGCGCTCGCAGGTCATCCTGCCCGAGCCGATCAAGCAGCTTGGTGTGTACGAAGTCCGCGTGGCCCTGCATCCGGAAGTTTCGATGCAGGTCAGCGTGAACGTCGCACGTTCGGAAGAAGAAGCCGAACGTCAGGCACGCGGTGAGGAAATCGGCGCCGAGCGCGACGATGACGCCTCCGGCTTTGTCGAGGAAGCGGTCGAAACCGAAGCCGCTCCCGAAGAAGCCGTTGCGGAGACGACGGAAGAACACCCCGCCGCCTGATTTGGCGTGCAGGCCGGTCCATCCCTCGTGATGGACCGGATGTTCAAGGCATGAAGGCCCGGTGGGGGATATTCCGCCGGGCCTTCTGTCATTTTGGGAAGCTTTCTCAGGGCTCTGCCCTGAAACCCGCCAAAGGGCATTGCCCTTTGGAAACCATGACTTGCGGTTGTCCCGGAAGCCTCAGACATTCAAAAGTTTTTGGTGAAGCTTTTTTCAAAAAGCTTCAGAAGACGCCGCCTTTATTCTTTGATCAGGAAGCCGAAGACTGACGTCCCAGATGGGCATGGGCCAGCCGGTCGAAATCAGCGATATCGAGCGTCTCCGCACGCCGGTTCCCCGCAATGCCTGCGGCCTCCAGCAACGCTTCCCCGCCGATGCCCCGCAACGCGCCCCGCAGCATCTTGCGCCGCTGGCCAAAGGCGGCCGCCGTGACCTGCTCCATCGCGCGGAACAGGGCAGGGGCAGGCTGCTGCGCATGGGGGATCAGGTTCACCACGGCGGACTGCACCTTGGGCGGTGGGGAAAAGGCGCCAGGCGGAATGGTCATGACGATGCCGCACCGCGCAACCCATTGCGACAGGACCGCAAGCCGCCCGTAATGATCGGAATCCGGCGTGGCGCAGATACGCTCCGCCACCTCAAGCTGGAACATCAGCGTCAGGCGCGCCCACTGCGACGCCTGCCGCAGCCAGCCAATCAGCAGCGGCGTGCCGACGTTATAGGGCAGGTTGGCGACGATCTGGCGCGGGGCGGGGCACAGGGTGGTCAGGTCACGACGCATGGCGTCGGCCTCCACCACATGCAGGCGCCCCGGATATGACGCGGCCAGTTCGTTCATGATGACAATGGCGCGGGCATCGACCTCCACCACCGTCAGGCTGGCGGCAGGGGTATCGAGGAGTGCGCGCGTCAGGCCGCCCGGACCGGGTCCAACCTCCACCACGTTTACACCATCGAGCCTGCCTGCCATGCCCGCGATGCGCGCGGTGATGCCGGGGTCGAGCAGGAAATGCTGCCCCAGTGACTTGCGCGCGTCGAGGCCATGGCGCGCGATGACGTCACGCAGCGATTCGCGCGGCGGGGAACCGGAAAGCGTCATGCCGGGCGGGATCAGGACTTGGAACGCATGTCGATGACCGCACGACGGTGCAGGTCACGATCCAACTGCCGCGATGTCTGTTCCACACGTTCATTGAGCAACTGGTCGGCGATCTCGCTTGGTGTCTGCAGGGCGACGTTACGCTCCTCCCGCTTGCAGACCATGATGAGGGCGATGCCGTCCATCGACACCAGCGGGTGGCTGGTTTCCCCGGGCTTGAGGCTTTCCAGCACTTCGCGCATCTGCGGATTCAGGCGGTCAACGCGCAGTTCGCCGGGATCGGTGGGGTGTTTTTCGCCGTATTTCTTGTTAAGCGCTTCCATCTCGTCACAGGACTTGATCTTTCCGGCAAGGTCGCTGGCCTGCTGGAGGGTCTGCTTCTGCTGGTCGGACGGGTCCTGCGGGTTGAGGGGCTGCGTAAAGGGCAGGAATGCCTGATGGATGCTCAGGATGGTCGCCATTTCATGGCCGACCGTACGGCGGCTGTTGATGGTCGCGATCACGTACCCACCGGCAACACGGATGGGGTTGGAAATCGCGCCGTCGGGCATCTTGCGCGCGACCTCGACCACTTCGGGGTCAAGGCTGTCTTCCTGCGTCCAGCCGAGCATCCCGCCTTCAAGCGCGCTCTGGCTCTGGGAGAACTGGGCCGCGACGATGGGGAACGGCGCGCCTTCGCGCAGTTCCTGAATGATGGTCTCGGTGAATTTGAGTTCGGTTTCGGGATGGTGGGGATCCTCGACCGGGACGAAGATCTCGCTGATCATGTACTGCGGCTTGCCATCCTCGCGCTTCAGCGCGTCGGTGCGCTGCTGGATCTCGGTCGCGGTGATGCGCCCGCGTGACCCGGTTTCCATGCGCAGCACCTGCGACCAGCCCACCTGCACGCGGATCTGGTCGATCAGGGTCGTGAGCGAGATGCTGTCCTGCGCCAGGCGGTTGCGCAGGGAGTTTTCGGGCATGCCATTGCGCTGCTCGATCCCGGAAATGGCGGCGGCGATCTGTGCGACGGGCACGTTGATGTGCCGCTCCAGCATCGCCTCCATGCGCAGGCGTTCGTCAATCAACTGGCGCACGATCTGCGGGCGCAGGCGGGTCATGATGTCGTCGCTGACATCCAGCCCCGATGACAGCGCGAACAGCCGCCCGCGCGTATCGACATCGCGCTTCGTCAGGACGGATCCATTGACGATGGCGATGATCGAATCCTCGGTCTGCGGTTCCGCGCTGGTGCCTGCATCCGTCTTGTGGCGGGCATGGCGGGTGCTTGCGGCATCGGCGCCGTGGCAGGTGGCGACGGCCATCGCCGCCGTCATCAGCCCCGCGCCCATGCACGATGCCAGCCTGCGTGCCTGCCGGGCCGCACGACGGGAAGGGACGCTGCCGGGGGTGGCGGAAAACCAACGCATTCAGATCAATCTTTCACGCATCATCAGCCATTCATGCCAAACGAACCGATGGTCTTGAACGTCAGGGAGAACATTACGGTCGAATTGCTCTGCTGACCACCAATTGTGGTGTACTGCTTGAGGTACATCACATCAATGCCGAAACAGTCATTCTGGTAGCCCGCATCGCCACCCACGGACACGCTCTGCTGGCGTGACAGGCTGCGGCGGATATATCCCGCAAGGTGCCAGTTGTCCCATGTCGTTGACGCGCCGAATGTCAGTTCGCTGATCGGCTTATAGTAGATCGAGGGCGGCGTCGAGGTATAGGGATTGTTTGCGTAATAATAGTAAGGCGTCACCGGTTCATAGATATAGCCGCCATTGACACGGAAATACTTGAAGCCCGCACTTCCCAGCGCATCGGCGAAATCGACGCGCCCGGCATAGGGATCAAGCCGCATTTTCCCATCAAAATCAAAGAAGTGGTTGGGGACGATGCGCGTGCCCATCACCACGTCCGACAGATGGTGGCTCAGCCCCGAATAGGGGATGCGGTCATGTTCGACATGCTCCTGGAAGCTTTCACCCACCAGCACGTCAACCTGGTGACCGTTCCATGTCCAGTTCGAATGCAGCCCGACATTGGCGCGCAGGCCACCATCAAGCCGGTCCGTCCCGGCATAGCGGTTCAGCGCGAACAGCGTCTGGTCGGTGAATTCATACGACAGGCTGTCTTCGTTGGGGATGAAGCGCGACGAACTGTTGCCGGTGTTGGGCGCGGCGATGATCTGCGCGATCGGTTCAAGGATTTCCGACCCGCGACCGTGGTTGAAGCTGCGCAGGAAGGGCCAGTTGAGCTTCAGCGCCACGGTGGGCAGGACCTGTCCCGCCACCTGGCTGCGGGTGGTCTTGGCATAGTTTGGCTGCTCGTTAAGCTGTGTCGCGCGGTGGATGGCCGATTCGACATGCAGCGTCAGGTCCCAGATCTGCCCCAGAGAGTTGCGGAACGGCCTGTCCCAGTTGAGCGTCAACTGCCCGCGCTGGTCCGATGTCCCGTTTTCACGATAGACGTAGAAATCGGTGGTATCGAGGCTGAAACGCCCGCCAAGCGCATCAGGCTGCCCGAAATAGCTGTAGGTGTAGCGCGGCAGCACCCATGGCAGGTCGCGGTTGTGGATGATGCCTTCGTTCAGCCCCTGATAGGCCTGCGCATCGACGCGCGAATACGACCCGGTGCCGAATCCCTCAAGGTAGATGTTCGAATTCAGCGTATCCTGTCCGTAGCCGGAAATGCGGTAGTCACGCATGTAGTTGGCGGAACTTGCGACGTTGATATGCGCGCCAAGCCGCCATGTCTTGTTCAGGGAGAACCGGCCCGAGCCAAAGAAATACCCCTGGACGCCATGGTTGTCCTTACTGTCAACCTCGTCACCGAAAGTATTGATGTAGTTGATGTCATGATGGGTGTCATAGGCGATGCCCGCGCGCACGTTCATGCTGCCGAAGTTGAAGCGGTGGCGGTACTGCGCGCTAAGCTGCGGGCCGGTACGGGTGGAGAACAGTCCTTCGGCCACCAGGTCCGACTGCCCGTCGATCACCCAGTAATACGGGATGGTGACATACGTGCCGAGATAGCGGTTATGCGGCGTAAAGCCGGGGGTGAGGAAGCCGCTCTGGCGTCGCACGGACGGGTCGGTCATGGAGAAGGCCGGCAGGTAGAAGATCGGCACGCCAAAGAAATCGACAAATGCGTCACGGAACTCGATGCGCTTGTGCTGCAGGTCGTGCGACGCGTCATAGGCGCGGATCTGCCAGAAGGGCGCGCGTTCGGGATGGCGGTCACAGATCTCGCACGCGGTATAGACGACGCGCGTCAGGTCATTGACCTTGCCGCCCGTGCGCCGCACGCCGTTCGCCGCCATGCGGGCGTTGTCGTCCATCTGCGCGTACATCTTGCTCATGATGCCATCGCGCATGCCGTTGCTCAGTTCGGCATAGCTGGTGAACATCACCGTCCCGTCGGGTTCGACCACCGCGACATTGCCAGAGGCGGAGGCCACGCCGGTATTGCGGTCGTAGATCACCTTGTCCGCCCGCATGACCTGATCGTTCTGCCAGATCTGGACATTGCCGCTCCAGATCGCAAGGCCGTTCTTGCTGTCATAGGCGACATGGTCGGCCTGGAAGGTGACGGGATCGCCCGTGGACACGGTGCTTGACGAGGCCGCACCGTGCTGCTGTGTCCCCGTGGTGGCGTCCGGCTGCGACGCCGCCGTCTGCGAATGGACATGCCGCCCCCGCATGGAGGGGGAGTTCTTGCTGGCCGGGGTCGGAAGTGGCTGCGACGCATCGGGGGTCGTGTCCGTCGCGCTGGCCGCGCGTGCCGTCGCCACGCTGCCCGGTGTCCCCAGCAGCATCATCATCCCCCCAAGGATCGTCGCCGACAGCAAGGCGATGCGCGATGCCCGTCTCGGCGGGGCAGGGCGCATGCGCTCAGGGTCGCGGGTGCGGCGCGACAGGGGGAAGGGACGGACCATTAACCGTCCTCTAGATGAAGAAGTAATGAAACTGCAAGACAAAGCCCTGCCCCGGTGGGGGCCCATGCCGCAAGCACGGGGGGCAGGGCGCCCGATTCACCGAACTGCGCCGCGATCTTGGAGATGGCGAACAGCGCAAAACCGGCCCCCACGCCCAGGCTGATCATCCGCACCACGCCCCCGCGCCGCGCCGGGCGCATCGAAAACCCCGCCGCCACCAGCGCCATCGTGCCGCACAGGACCGGCAGCGTCAGCAGGCTCTGGAAACGCAGGCGGTGGCGGATGGAGGAAAAGCCCGAACGGTTGAGCAGCTTGATGAACCCCGGCAGCGCCCAGACCGACAGCGTGTTGGGGGAGGCGAGGCTGTCCTGCACCCCCGCCAGCGTCAGGTCGGCGGGCAGCGTCATCTGCCCCATGTCCACCGGGTTTTCATCGGGGCGGAGCAGTCGCGCCCCCTCCAGCACCCAGCGCCTGTTGCCGAGGTAGCCGTGCGCGGCCTCGATGCGCGTCAGCATGTGGTCATGCCCGTCAAGGCGGAAGATGCTGACGCCGGAAATGCGCATCACATGGTCACGCAACCTGACGCGCCGGGCATGGACGATGGCGACGCCATGATCAACAAGGCCGTTGTCGGACTGGCGCATCCACAGGGCGCCGCCGCTCATGTTGATCGTCTTGACCGTGCTTTCACGCAGGTACTGCTGGTCCAGGATTTCCGCCCGGCGGTACATGGCCGATGACAGGGGGCTTATGACCGTGGTGGACAGGGCGCCGATCATGATGGCGCACCCGACCGGCCCGGCCAGGAACTGCCACGCGGAAATGCCCGCCGCGCGCGCCACCACCAGTTCGGACGAACGCGCCAGGCGCCAGAAGCAGATGATCCCGCCCAGCAGGACGCCAAAGGGCAGGATCTCCAGCATGGCGAAGGGGATGTGCAGGACCGCGATCTCGCTGACGAGGGAGGCGGGCACGTTGGGCCTGCTGGAGACGCGGCGCAGCAGGTCGATGAAATCGAACAGCGTGATCAGTCCCGTCAGGAACGCGATCACCGCCAGCACGGCATAGGTGAACTGGCGCGCGATATAGAGCGAGAGGGTCCGGGCGAAGGTCATCGTGGCGGGAGTGTCCCCGGAGCAGGGCCGCGGGTGCGGAATTCGGGCCAGAACAGGATGGCCATGCACACCAGTCCCGGCACGAGGGCGCAGATCCACATCAGCGGCATCAGTGCGAGGTTGCGGCTGGCGAGGTTCTGCACCAGCAGCGCCAGCGCCTGCACCGCGACCACCGCCAGCGTGGCCGCCACGGGACGCATGATGTTGCCATGGCGCGAAAACCCGCCCCCCAGCGCGCCAAGCAGGCCGATCATGGCGAAGGAAAACGCACAGAGCGGCGATGTCAGCCGACGCCATGCCTCGATGATCATCTTTTTCTCGTCACGTGGTGAAAACTGCCGCAGGTTCGGATGCAGCAGGGCGGTGATCGGCAGTTCGTTCGCATCGGGCTGGCGGGTCTGCGTGCCGTGCGGGGCGGACAGGTCGATGGTGTTGCGCTCGAAACTCAGCATATTCAGCCGTCCCGTCTTGCGGTCGATTTCCTGGCGGGACCCATTGAACAGGACAACGCGCGGCTGGTCATTGATGATGACCAGGCTGCCTTCCTCCGCCAGGATGGTGGCCTGCGCATCAGGCTGGCGGTCGTCTTCGACCATGATGCCATGCAGCAGCCCGTTTTCATCGCGGGTGCGGATATAGACGGTCATGTTGTCCGAAACCTGCGTGAACACCCCATCCTGTATCAGGAAGGCCGCCATCTTGTTGCGGATCTGGTATTCATACTGGCGAAAGCCGTGATACGACGCGGGCACCACCCACAGGTTGAGCGCATAGCACGCCAGTACCGACACCATGGCGCACAGCAGCGCCGGGCGCGCCATCATGAAGGGCGACAGCCCCGCCGCCTGCATGACCGTCAGTTCCCGGTCCGATCCCAGCCGCTGATAGATGAACTGCACCACCACGAAGGTCGTGATCGGCAGGATGACCGCGACGAAGGAGGGGATCAGCAGGCTGGTCAACTGCACGAACACCCGCAGCGACAGCCCGCGCCCGACCACCAGCGAGACGAAATGCAGCGACTGCGTCAGCCAGATGAGCAGCACGAGCGCCCCTGTCGTCGCGACGAGCGCCAGCAGCAACTGTCGCAGGACGTAGCGGTCCAGAATCGACAGACGCGTGGAGAAGCGTTGGATGACGGGATAGGCGACAGGCATGCTCCTGTCTAACCCTCATCGCGGTGCATAAAAAGGTATGTTACCGCAAAGGTCTGAAACAGTCTGTGTCCGTCGGGCATCGTGTCGGGTCGTCACGACGTGGCGGGCGGGAAGATTTTGCCCGGATTCATCAGGTCATGCGGGTCCAGCGCCGCCTTTATGCGCCGCATGGTCGCCAGTTCCGCGCCCCCGCGCCATTCCGCCATCATGTAGGGTTTGAGCTGTCCCACCCCGTGTTCGGCGGAAAACGACCCGTCAAGGTCGCGCACGATGTCGGCCACCGTGTCCATGATGTCATGGCTGCGCGCCAGAAAGGCGTCGGCGGGCATGTCCACTGGCTGCACCACGTTGAAATGGATGTTGCCATCGCCCAGATGCCCGAACGGCGCGGGGCGGATGCCGGGGATCAGGTCCTCGCACGCCCGTGTCGCGCGCGCGATCAGTTCGGGCACGCGCGCGACGGGAACGGACACGTCGTTCTTCACGCTCGCGCCCGCGCGCTTCTGCGCCTCGGCATGTTCCTCGCGCAGTTTCCACAGGTTGGCGCGCTGCCCCTCGCTCTCGGCCATGACGGCGTCGGTCACGATGCCCTTTTCCATCGCATCGGCCAGCACGCCTTCCATGAACTCGCGCAGGTCGGCGCCCGGGCGCGGTGTCGCAAGCTCCACCAGGACATAGGCCGGGGCGGGCTGTTCCAGCGGCAGGCTGGCCCCCGCGATCAGGTCATTGACCAGCGCCATGCCCGTGCCCGACATGTATTCGAACGCCTGGATCAGCGCGGGGTCCAGCGCGCGGAACGCACTGAACAGCGCAAGCGCGCCCTGCGCGTCCTCGACCGCGCACAGCGCGACCTCGACCTCCTTCGGCGCGGGCTGGAGCTGGATGATCGCGCGCGTGATGAAGCCCAGCGTCCCTTCGGAGCCGACGAAAAGCTGCCGCAGCGCGTATCCGGTATTGTCCTTGCGCAGGCGGCGCAGGCCGTGGAACACCTCCCCGTCGGGCAGGACCGCCTCCAGCCCCAGCACCAGTTCGCGCGCGTTGCCGTACCGCACGGTGTTGTTGCCGCCCGCGTTCGTCGCAAGGATGCCACCCATCTGCGCCGACCCTTCGGAGGAGATCGACAGCGGCAGCATCATCCCCGCCTCCCGCGCGGCGTCCTGCGCGACCTTCAGGGGCACGCCCGCTTCGACCTCCATCGTCATTTCATGGGGGTCGATGCCCCGGATATGGTTCATGCGCCCCATGCAGATGACCACCTCGTGCCCGCTGTCATCGGGGGTCGCGCCGCCGACCATGCTGGTATTGCCGCCCTGCGGCACCATCGGGACGCCATGGGCGACACACAGGCGCACCGCCTCTGACAGTTCGCGCGTATCCGCCGGGCGCAGCACCGCAAGCGCGCGGCCATGGTACAGGTTGCGCCAGTCGGTGCAGAACGGGTCCATGTCGCCCGCCGCCGTCAGCATCCCCGACGGTCCCAGAAGCTGGCCAAGCCGTTCAAGCAGCTTCGCGGGATCTGCGGGTGTGGGGGATACGGCGGTCATGATGGCAGGCCTCCTGAAAGCTGGTGCGGATACGGATTCAATGGCTGGGCGGGGGGATGCGTATTCTGCGCGTGCGATTGTGGCGCGGTATAGGGCGCGCTGGCCTGCGCGGGCGAACTGTCCAGCGCGTGGAACAGTTCCGTCACCGCGATCCCCGCCAGCGTGCCGATGGCCAGCGCCAGCATCAGGGTGGTGCGCCGGGGCGTGGCGCGCGTGCCCGTCGCGGCCAGGCGCGCCTGGATCTGCGCCAGCGCCGTCTGTGTTTCCGCGCGTGCCTGCTGTGTCAGCAGCAGTTCGTCCTGCAGCTTGTCATTGATCCGGCGTGAATTGCGCAGTTCGTCGTCAAGCCTGCGGATGCTGTCCGCCATTTCGGAGATACGGCTGTGGGCATCCTTGATCTCCCGCGCCGCCGCCGCGCTCGTGCGTCCGCCGCGCGGGGCGCGTGGCTTGGCTGCCGCGCGGGGCGGGGGATTGGGGGCGATGGCCGTAAACAGGTTTTTCAGCGCGCCACCCGTCGTCTGGTTCTTGCGCGCGCGGGCGCGGATGGCCGACAGCGCGCTTTCCGACTGTCCCGGATTGTCCTCCAGCACGAGTGCCAGAATATCCGACAGGATCTTGAGTTCCTTGGGGTCTAGGCTATCGCTCATGTCAGGTATCGCCAGGGTCGGGTCATCAGGGTCGGGTCATCATGTGCGCGGGCAGGCGGCGCGGGACAGGCGGTCGGCAATGGCGGCGCCCAGCCCATGCGTCGGCACGGGCTGGACCGCGATCGCGCGCAGTCCGCGCCTGCGCCCCTCCATATCAAGAAACCGCAGCCCGGCGAAGAGGCGCGCGGCCGCTTCCTCCAGCTTTTCGCCCGGGCTGAGGTTCCATGTCAGGGAACTGCCGGGCAATTCCGGGCCGAACGCCAGCAGCGCTTCGTCCGGGGCGACGGACACGGCACCAAGGCGGACCGGCAGCGTGGGGGCGTAATGCGACGACAGCCGCCCCGGCGCGGCGGGGCGCGCGTCGCTGCTGTCATGGGGCAGGGTGATGTCGGGGCATATTTCGCGCAGGGCCTCGATCGGGATCCCGCCGGGACGCAGCAGGACCGGGTGCGGCCCCGTCAGGTCCACGATCGTGCTTTCGATCCCCACGGCACACGGGCCGGAATCGAGCACGGCGTCGATCCTGCCTTCCAGCCCGTCAAGGACATGTTCCGCGCGTGACGGGCTGACGCCGCCCGACGGGTTGGCCGAAGGGGCCGCGACCGGAACCCCCGCCGCCGCCAGCAGCGCGCGCGCCACATCCCCCGCCGGCACCCGCACCGCGACGGAGGGCAGGCCCGCCCCGGCAAGGTCACAGATCGCGCAGTCGGCCGTGCGCGGCAGCACCAGCGTCAGCGGCCCGGGCCAGAAGCGTTGCGCAAGGCGATGCGCCCGCGCATCGGCGTGCGCATGGACGAAGGCGCTGGCGGCATCGGGAAAATGGCTGATGAGCGGATTGAACGCCGGGCGCTGCTTCGCCGCGAAGATGCGTGCGACCGCGTGGGCGTTGGTGGCGTCGGCGCCAAGGCCATAGACCGTCTCCGTCCCGAACGCGACCAGTCCGCCGCCACGCAGGATGTCCGCCGCCTGCGCGATGCCCGCGCCGTCCGCCGCCAGCCGTCGTGTCATTGCGCGCCGCGGCAGATGAAGGGCGGATTGCGCCACCCCGCCTTGCCATAGGCCAGCGGCGTGCCGTCGAATTCGGTGATGCTGCCGCCCGCCGCCTCCAGCACGGCCTGCGGGGCCGCGGTGTCCCATTCCATCGTCGGGCCAAGGCGGGGATACAGGTCCGCCACCCCTTCGGCCACGCGGATGAACTTCACCGCCGATCCGATGTTGCGGATGCTGGCGACGGGCTGGCGCGACAGTAGGTCCTTCAGGCGCGGGTCATCGGCGTAATGGCGTGACGCCAGCACATCCAGCCCCGCCGCGGGTGCGGTGCGGGCATGGATCGGGTGCTGTCCGGATTCGTCACGCCGCCACGCGCCATGGCCGATCCGCCCGGCATAGACCTGGTGATACGCCGGCAGCGCCACGGCGCCAAGGATCGCGCGACGGTCGCGCACCAGCCCGATATTGACGGTGAAATCCTCCCGCCCCGCCGCGAATTCCCGCGTCCCGTCCAGCGGATCGACCAGCCAGTAGGTCCGGTCGGTCTCCACCTCGATCCCCGCCGCCGCTTCTTCCTCGGCAATGACGGGAATGGACGGGGCCGCGGCCCGCAGCCCGGCAAGGATATGCGCCTCCGCCGCGTGGTCGGCCTCCGTCACGGGGGAATCATCTGTCTTGGTGTGCGTGATGAACCCGCGTGCGCGGATGTCGCGGATCAGGGCTGCGGCCTCCGTCGCAAGACGGACCGCCAGATCGAGCAGGGCCTGATCGTCGGGGGCGTGCAAGGATGGTATGTTCATGCAGATGGCATTAGCTTACTCATGCCGCGCCGTCATGCGTTTATGCGATGCGACATGCAATCACCCGCCGCGGCGGGGCCTGTCCGGCGTGCGCGCCATCGTGGCGCGGGGGAAGGCTTTCCCCGGCGTATCAGGGGCCTGTGCGTGCCCCGCGCGTGATTTTGCGTCATGCGTGGTCTGTTGGTTTTCTCAAGCGGAGCGACTGCTTCATGCTCGATACCGGTTTTTCTGAGTCCCGCCTGCCGCACGAAGGCGTGCTGGCGATTCTGGCGCCCTCCGACGGGGCGCCTTCCGCACTGTATGCGCAGGCGGATGCGGCGACGGATGGTGCGCTGTCGCGCGCGGCGAAGGCGGCGGATTTCTCCTTCGCGGCAAAGGCGTCGTGCGTCGTGCTCGCCCCCGGTGCGGGGCTGGATCGCGTGGTCCTCATCGGCCTTGGCCCGCGCGACGCAATTGATGCGCGCGTGGCCGAACAGGCGGGCGGGACTGTCGCCTCCGCGCTGGGCAAGGTCACGGCGCGGGCCACGGTCGCGCTCGATACGCTGCCCGGCGGGCTTGCGGCGCATGTCGCCCTCGGGGCGGTGCTGGGGGCCTATCGCTTTGACTCCTACCGCACCACCTGGCGCGAGGGCGAGGCATGGAAGCTCGAAGGGCTGGAATTCCTGGGCACTGACGTCGCCGGGGCGCAGGCGGCATGGACGTCGCTGTCGGCGGTGGCGCGTGGCGTGCTGCTGTGCCGTGACCTGGTCAACGAACCGGCGAACATGCTGCGTCCCGACACGTTCGAGGCCCGCATCACAAAGCTGCGTGACCTTGGGGTGGAGGTCGAGGTGCTCGACCGCGAGGCGATGCACAGGCTTGGCTTCGGCGCGCTGCTTGGCGTGGGACAGGGCAGTTCCGTGCCGCCGCGCACCGTCATCATGCGCTGGAACGGCGGGGCGGAAGGCGAGGCCCCGGTGGCCTTCATCGGCAAGGGCGTGACCTTCGATTCGGGTGGCATCTCCATCAAGCCCGCGGGCGGCATGGAGGAAATGAAGACCGACATGGGCGGCGCCGCCGCCGTGGTCGGCACCATCGCCGCACTGGCGGGGCGCAAGGCGCGCGTCAATGCCGTGGGTGTCGTGGGGCTGGTGGAAAACATGCTGTCGGGCGATGCGCAGCGGCCGGGCGACGTGGTGCGCACCGCGTCGGGCCAGACGGTCGAGGTGCTCAACACCGACGCCGAGGGCCGCCTGGTCCTGGCCGACGTGCTGTGGTACGCGCAGGACCGGTTCAGGCCGCGCTTCATGGTTGACCTCGCCACCCTGACGGGCGCGATCGTCGTCAGCCTTGGCAACGAACGCGCGGGCCTGTTCTCCAACGACGATACGCTGGCGCAGCAGCTTGCGACGACGGGCGAGGGCGTGGGCGACAGGCTGTGGCGCATGCCGATGTGCGCGTCCTACCTTGAACTGCTGCGCTCTGACATCGCGGACCTCAAGAACATTGGCGGCCGCGCGGGCGGGTCGATCACGGCGGCGAAATTCCTCGAATGTTTCGTCAACAAGGTGCCGTGGGCGCACCTCGACATCGCGGGCACGGCGTTCGCGCACAAGGGGACGGCGTGTGTGCCCAAGGGGGCGACGGGCTTTGGCGTGCGCCTGCTCGATGCGCTCGTGCGTGAACATTACGAAGGCTGACCGGGGGCGGGTGGCATGGCTGCCGCCCGCTACGGACAGGCCTGCGGAAGGAACTTCATGGCGGAGGTCGGTTTTTATCACCTGACGCGTTCCACGCTGGAGCAGGCGCTGCCTGCCCTGCTCGGGCGGACGCTTGACGCCGGCCACCGCGCGGTCGTGCGCTGCGGGGACGAGGGCCGGGTCAAATGGCTCGACGATGCCCTGTGGCGCGCCACCGACCCGGTATGGCTGCCGCATGGCACCCGCGCGCTGGGCCATGAAAGCTGGCAGCCGATCTGGCTGACGGCGGGGGAGGACGTGCCCAACGGCGCGACCTTCCTGTTCCTGATTGATGGCATGTCGGCTGATGGCATGGGCGATTTCGAGCGGGTGTTCGACCTGTTCGACGGCCATGACGAAAATGCCGTCGCGGCGGCACGGCAGCGCTGGAAGGCATGTCGCGAGGCGGGGCACACCCTGACCTACTGGCAGCAGCAGGCGAAGGGGTGGACGCGTCGGTAATCCCTGCACCGAGGCAGGGATGACCCACGGGGCCATGGCGGTCATGGCCCGCAGGCGGCAGACCATGGCAAGGAAAGGCCGCGCAGCATGAAGAACGTTACATTCCCCGATGGCATCACGGTTCCCGCGCTGGGAATGGGGACATGGAACCTCGGGGATGACGAGGCGCGTCGCGATGCGGAAATCCGCAGCATCCGCATGGGGCTCGATGCGGGCCTGCGGGTTGTCGATACGGCGGAAATGTATGGCTCCGGCCGGTCCGAACGCCTGGTGGGACAGGCGATCGCCGGGCGGCGCGACGACGTGTACCTTGTGGACAAGGTCCTGCCCTCCAATGCCTCACGCGATGGAGTGCGCAAGGCCTGCGCGGCTTCGCTGAAGCTGCTGGGCACGGACCATCTGGACCTCTACCTCCTGCACTGGCGCGGTTCGATCCCGCTGGAGGAGACCGTGGCGGGGTTCGAGGATCTGAAACGCGCGGGCATGATCCGGGCGTGGGGCGTGTCCAATTTCGATGTCGATGACATGCGCGAACTGGCGCGGATCCACACGCCGGACCCGTGCTGCGCCAACCAGATCCTCTACAGCCTCGATTACCGTGGCGTGGAATATGACCTGCTGGCCCATGACCGGGCACAGGGGATCGTGACCATGGCCTATTCCCCGCTGGGGCAGGGGGGCGAACTGCTGCGCGCCCCGGTGCTGAAGCGGGTGGCGGCGCGGCACGAGACCTCGCTTGGCCCGGCAACGCCCGCGCAGGTCGCGCTGGCGTGGGTGCTGCGGCAACCCGGCGTGCTTGCGATTCCCAAGGCGGGGTCGCCCGCGCACCAGCGCGAAAACATGGCGGCGGTCGAACTGGAGTTGACGAAAGCCGATCTGGCGGAGATTGATGATGCAATCCCGCCGCCGCGTCGCAAGGTCTCCCTTGCGATGATCTGAGCCATGACCTGAGTGCCCGGGCATGGCCGTGGCGGGGCGGGCCGTCATCACCATGCCGCGCGGGAGCAGGTCGGATCATCAGCACTACCCTCCTTGTCGTTCTGGGCGCGATGCTTGCCTGCGCGCTTGCGCCGCGGGCGTGGCCCGCCACACGTGCGGTCTGCGCGCCGCTGCTGCGCGTGGGGTGGGTGATTGTCATGGTGGCGGTGCTGGCGGCCGAACTGCCCGGCCTGCCGGGGCATGTCGTGGTATCCGGGGGGGCGCGGCCCCTGCTGGCGATGTTCCATCCCGACCCGCTGGCGCTTCTGGCGCTGCTGCTGGTGGCGCTTGTGGGGCTGTATGCGGGGCAGGGGGGCGCGCTGGCGTGCATCGCCGCCGCGTTCGCCGTGGCGGGTGGCCCGCTGGTGTCGGGCCTGGCCGGGGCGTGCGTCATTGTCGCGCTGCATGATGACGCGGCATGGCGCGGGCGCGGGACCGGGGGGCTTCTTGGCATGGCGCTGCTGTCGATGCTCGATCCCATCGGCAATGGCCCTGCCGCGTTCGCACTGGCCGGGGCGGGGGCCGCCTCACGCGCGTTTGTGCTGCCGGCGGTGGTGCTGATGGCCACGTGGCCGCTGCTGCACCTGTCATGGCGGCCCGGCGGCGGCCGGCGGCATGTGCCCGCGCTGCGCATGGCCGATGTCGCGGGCTTTGTCGTGGGCTGCCACCTGTGGCTGCGTCTGCTGGCCTGCTATCCTGATATTCCTGTCCTGTCCGAACGCTGGGGCGATGCGCTGGTGGCGCTGTCGGCCGGGCTGTTCCTTGTGGCGTCGCTGCGTGCGCTGGTGGCGCGAGACGTGCGCCGTGTCCTGTCGGGCCTGTTCGGCGGCACGGCGGCCCTGCCGGTCATGCTGGCGGGACTGGGGCTGGTGGCGCGGGCCAATGACCTTCCGGACATGCTTGGCGGGGTGGTGGCATGCCTGATGCTGCTGCTGGCGGCAGGAAGCATCGTGTGGGTCGCGCTGCTGGCCCTGTGTGATGCGATCGGGGCGGAGGCCGGACGACTGGTGCTGATGCATCTGGGGGGGCTGGCGACGCTGATGCCCCGCCTGTCGGCACTGCTGTCGGTCGGGTTGCTGGCGCTGGGGGGCATGCCGCCGCTGATCGGGTTTTCGATATCGTGGATGCTGCTGCGCCTGTTCGGCGCCCTGCCGCATGGGGGGAGCCTTGCGCAGGAAATTCCCGTGGTCTGTGTCCTGATCGTCATGGGCGCGGCATGGGGCGTGCGGCTGCTGGCGCTGGTGCGTCTGGTGGGGGTCGTGCTGTGCGGGCGGCCGCGTACGCCACGCGGGGCGGGGGCGTGCGATCCGCCGTGGCCGGTCCTTGGCCGGTGTGCGGCAGGCGTGGCGCTGGCCTGCGTGGTGTCGCTGCTGCCCGGCGCGTGGATCGCCCTTGCGCGGGCAGGCATGGCGCGGGTGGTGCGGCAGGCCAATGGCCCGGCGGGTGCGGGCGGGACGCTGTTTGCCCTGCCATCGCCCGATGGCGTGTCCGTGCTGGCGCCGGTCCATGGGTTTGTGCTGCTGCTGGTGGTCGGGGCCATGGTGGGGATGGTGTGGTGGATGCGCGGGGTTTCCGCCACGCGGCAGGTGGCGACATGGGAACAGGGCGCGCCGCCGGCCCCGCCATGGATGCCCTTTGGCGACCCGCTGACGCAGGTGGGGGCGGGTGTGTTCGTGCGCCTGCTGCAGGACATGGCGGGCTGGCCCGAGGGGGCGGCGGCAGGGCTGCGGCGGGCGCTGCGGGCATGGCGCGCGGGGGGACATGCCCTGCTGCTGCCCCTGCGGCGTTTTCCCGATGCGCCGGAACGCCTTGCGCCGCTGGCGCTGCCGGTTGGGGTCGCGATCGCCATGGCCATCCTGTGCTGGCTGGCCTGACATGGGGGGATGGTGATGGGCGCGCTGGCTGTCGGGATGCAGGGACTGCTGCTGTCGGGGATGCATCTGGCGCTGATGGTGCTGATGGCGCCGGTCTGCGCGCGGTTCATCCAGTGGTGCCGGCAGCGCATGACGGGGGTGGCCGGGCCGCCCGCGCTGCTGTCGCGCTGGCGCATGATCGCGCGGGCCTGGTCGTGTCCGGGCATGCGCGCGGCGTCGGGCGCGCGGGTGACGGCGCTGGCGCCGTGGGGGGCGCTGGTGATGGCGCTGGTGGCGGTGCTGCTGGTGCCGTCCTTCTCGCTGGGCATGGCGGGGGAGGAGGGTTCGGACCTGCTGACGGGTGTCGTGCTGCTGTTCGGGGCGGGGGGTGTCCTGTGCCTTGTCGGGCTGGCCAGCGGGCAGGGACGCGAAGGGCGCATGGCGGCGATGCTGCTGGTGGGGATGATGCTCCTTGTGCCAGCCCTGGTGGTGGCTGTAGCCGTGCCGGAAATGGCCACGCCGGGCAGCACGGTTGCGGGCCTTGTGCGCTTCATGCGCATGGCGCAGGACAGCGCGGGCATACGCGGGCCGCTGGCGCTGGCGGGGGGGGCGTTCATCCTGGTCGGGGTGGACCGGGTCGCGGCAGGCAGCGGCCGGACGTTCGATGGCATGACGGACAACCTTGCCGGGCCGGACCGTGCCGTCATGCTGTTCGTGCGTGACCTTGTCGCGCTGGCGTGGATCACGCTGGGCGGGGACCTGCTGTGGCCCGATGCCATCGTCATTCCCGATACCGCCGGTTCGCCACACCTGTTCGTGGCGATGCTGGTCGCCATCGCGCTGTGGGGTGCCCGCACGCTGGGGCTGTGTGGCGTGGTCGCGTGCCTGCGGACCTTTGTCATGGCGTCGGGACAGGTGGCGCGCCTGCGCGCGGGGCTGGCGCTGCTGTGCGGGTGCCTGGCCATCGTGCTGCTGTTTGCCGGTCGGGAATTCGGATGATGCTGGTCGTGCTGCTGGGGATGATGGTGTTCGTTTCGCTGTTCGGCCCTGATGCGGGCGGGGTGATGCTGGTGTGGCAGGCGGGGCTGGCGGCGGCGTGCCTTCTGATGGCCGCATGGCAGGGCGGGGCGTGGCAGACCTGCCTGCCGGCGGCGGCCGGTGCGGTGGTGCTGGGCGGGCTTGTGGCATGGCACCTGCGCGCGCGCGTCCATCCGGTGCGCCATGGGTATGCACTGCTGCTGCGCCTTGGCGGCGGGTTGCTGATGGTGGCGCTGCTGTCCATTGCGGTGCCGCCGGATGCGCTTGATGTCGAAGGGCGGCTGGAGGTTGTCGCCGGGCTGTCGGCCATTTCATGTGGCCTGATCGCCGCGGGTGTGGAGCGTGACCGCGCGCGTCAGTGCGCGGCGCTGGCCTGCGCGCTGGAAGGATGGCTGCTGCTGTCGGGCATTGCCGGGCGCGCGCTGCCGGTGGTGGTGGGATGCATGATGCTCGCGGCCATGGTGTTCATGATCCGCATGACCATGCCGCGTGATCCCGCCACGGGGGACGGGGCATGGTGATGGGGGGGCTTTCGCCATGGATGTGCATGGCGGTGTGCTGGCCCTACCTGTCGGCGCTGGCGCTTGGGGTGCCGTCGCACGGGGGGGAGCGAACGCGCGCGGCGGTGCTGTCGGTCGTGGGACTGGCCTGCGCCGGTGCCTGGTGGGGCGCGCGCGGGATGTCCGTCCATGACGTGATGCTGCTGTGCCCGCCGGTCCTGCTGTGCCTTGTCACCATGGTGCATGTGGGCGGCGCGGGGGCGTGGGGACGCATTGATGCGATCATGGCGCAGTGCGTGACGGGCAATGCCATGGCGGCGATCGCGGCGGATGATGTGGATGTCACCATCGCGCTGCTGGCGCTGACGGTGCTGATGCGTGTCGCACCGATGGTACTGCGTCACGGACAGGCGCGCGAGGGATGGCGCTTTTTCCATGCGGGGGCGGCGGGCGTGATCGTGGCGCAGGCCGGGGCGCTCGTGCTGTCGCCGCTGGGCAACGGGCCGCTGGACGGGTTGGGCATGGTCCTGCTGGTGGCGGGGCTTCTGGGGGCGTGTGGCCTGATCGGGGTGTCCCTGCCGGTCGGGCGGGATCAGGGACTGTGCATCATGCCGGTGATTCCGGTGCTTTACCTGCTGTCGGGGCCGGTCGTGTCGCTTGATGCGGAACTGGCGGCGATGACGTTGCAGGCCATGATGATCGGCATCGGGTGCGTCATGGTCTGGGTCGCGGCGCTGCTGGTGTGGCATGTCCGGATGCAGGCGCGACAGGCGCACGGACAGCAGGTGCCGTCGCACGATGCACGGCGCTGGGGGCATGTGATGGCGGGCTGGATCGGGCTTGCGGTCATGGGGGCCGGGGCCGGTGGCCCGGTGGGTACGATGGCCTGCGTCCTTGCGATGATGGCCGTGTGCCTGTGCGCGCCCCTGCGGGCACGTTTCGCGCCGTGGCCCGCGCTGCTGCGCCATGTCCGTTCCGGCCTGCCGCCCACCCTGCCATTCGTGGCGATGATGATGACGGTGATGGCGGTGGCACGGGTGTCGGTCTGGGCCATGGTCGCGCTGCTGCCGGCGCTGTGGCTGCTGTTTGTGGGGGCGTCGGCGGATCGGGGCGGCATGGGCGCGCGATCACACCCGGCGGAGACGCCGGGCGGTGTGCTGGCGCGCAATGCCAGCGCGCTGGCCCTGCTGGCGCTGCTGGCGGGCGGGCTTGTGGTCGTGGCGTATCCGGGGGGACTGTGACGATGGCGCAGGCGCAGGTCAGGGACGGCCTTACGGCGCTGGTGGCCCGGTGGGCGGAGGTCCAGGGCGGTGGGCCCGGCGACGTCCCATGGCGTTTCCACCTGACGGAGGATGCATGGCGCGACCTCCTGGCCTGCCTTGTGGCGGACCCGTCGCCATTCGTGGGCATGTGGTGCGACGGCCGCGCGGTGTTTGTCGCGCTTGCGCCGCAGGTGGGGGAGATGCTGGTCGTATCGACCCCGGTGGAGATGCAGCGCTACTGGGGTCTGTCATGCGCCTGTCCCGCCGCAGGCGTGTATGAGCGCATGATCCATGACCTGTGGGGGGTGGAGGCGCTGGATGCCCGTGACCTGCGGCCATGGCTGGACCATGGGGCGTGGGGCGTGACATGGCCCCTGTCCGACCGTCCCGTGCCGGTGCAGGGCGCAAATGTTGCGGAGTTCCGCGAGGTTGCGGAGGTGATGCGCGCGGGCGGCACGATCTGCGAATATGGTCCCGCGGACGGAGGCTTTCACGCACCAGCCTACCTGCGGCTGGCGGTGCCGGGGGCGCGCGTTGTCGATGCGCAGTGGTGGATGGGATATGCGCATCGGGGGATCGGGGCGCGGATGCGTGGCAGCGACCCGGCGCAGGCCCTGCGTCTGGCGGCGCGGATCGACGGTGCGGCGTCGGTCGCCCATCAGGCCGCGCTGGCCCGCGCCATGGAACAGGCCCTGCGGCAGGAGGTGGCGGGACAGGTCGCGACCATGCGGGCGATGTTTTGCGAACTCGAACGTGTGGCGACGGTGCTGTTCGATGTCGGAGGCGTGGCCGAAGCCGCAGGGGATGTGCGGCTGGCGCGGGAATGTGCGCAGGCGCGGGAGCATGTGCTGGCGTTCTGTGATGCTGCGTTCGGGCGGCGGATGCTGATGGATGTCGTGACGTTCGGGGGCGATGGGGGGGATGCCGCTGCCTTTGCATCCCGGGCGGAGGAAGTGTGCACATGGCTGCGCGGGGCGCATGCGCGGCTGGAGGCATTGTACCGCCACCCGCGCGGACTTGGCGGCCTTGTGCGTGGACTGGGCGTGCTGTCCGCCGACATGGCGCGCCAGCTTGGCGTGACGGGCGTGGTCGCGCGGGCTTCGGGGCGGGAGGGGGACCTGCGCCACCTTGTCCCCGGATATCATGATGGCTGGCTGCCCGCGGGCGTGGAACAGGCGGGCGATGTCGATGCCCGCATGCGCGTGCGCCTGCGGACCGTGGGGGTCAGCCTGCGTATCCTTGATGCGCTGGGCGGTGTCCTGTCGCGCGCGCAGCCTGCGGCGGATACCGCATCGTCGCCGGTTGGGGACGGGGAGGGGACCGGCTGGGCCGAGGGGCCGCGCGGGGCGATCCGCTACTGGGTCAGGATGCAGGCGGGGCAACTGGCGGCGGTCGGGATCTGTGAGTCCACGCCCGCCCACATGCTGGCGTCTGAAATCGCGATGCATGACGCCCATGACACGGACATGCCCGTCATCATGCGTTCCTTTGGCCTGTCCCCGGCCGGTGCGGATCTGTAAAACTATTCCGGGATCATTTAGTGCTGAAAGTAATAAAAGTTTTTGGTGAAGCTTTTTTCAAAAAGCTTCGAAAGACGACACCCGAAAACTTTCATAAGGACTTGCACGACGACGTTACAGGGGAATGCCATGACACGCGCCTCCGCCACTTCAGGCATGGTCTCGGTCTTTTTTCTTGAAACCGGGGGCTGCGCCGGGTGCGCCATGGAACTTGCGGCCCTTGGTGGCGTGGCGGGGGCCGCCGGACGTGCGGGCATCCGTTTCGTGCGCACCCCCCGTCATGCCGATATCCTGCTTGTGGCGGGGCCGGTCACGCGTGCGATGGTCCCGGTGCTGGAACAGGCGTGGCAGGCGATGCCGGGGGCGCGTATCCTGATGGCCATTGGCGACTGCGCCATCGACGGGGGCGTGTTCGGGGAAAATTACGCCGTGCTTGGCGGCCTGCGCGGGCGTGTGCATCTGGACATGTCGCTGCCCGGCTGCCCGCCATCGCCCGACATGATCCTGTCCGCCATCACCCGATGGGTGCGCGAGGTCGGGCTGCCCGCGCCCTCAGACCGCCGGAAGGTCTGAGGAGTCTTCCTCCGCGTGCAGGGCTTCGGCCTCTCTCTTCAGGCGGCGGAAGCTGCGGCGGCTGAGCGGGAGCAGCAGCAGGTAGATCACGCCCGCCCCCGCCAGCGCCCCCCACGGATCGGCGACAAAGACGGCCGCATACCCCCCGATCCCCAGCATGACCGGCAGGACGAAGGGGGCGGGAACCTTGAAATTCTTGAACGACCAGACTGGCAGCGTGGAGACCAGCAGGAATGCCGTCCCGCTCAGCGTAAGGGCGGGCATCAGCGGATCGCGCGCCATGTCGTACAGCGCGTTCCAGCCCAGCTTGTGCGCCTCCAGCCCCAGGAACAGCGGGAACATCGCCAGTCCCGCGCCCGCGGGGGCAGGCACGCCGGTAAAGAAATTGCTGGCGTATTTCGGCTGTTCCACGTCATCGAGGCTGGCGTTGAAGCGCGCAAGCCGCAGCGCCATGCACACGGTGAACATGATGCACGGGACATAGCCAAAACGCCCGCCATCCTTGAGCGCCCACAGGTAGAGGACAAAGGACGGCGCCACGCCAAAGCACAGGAAGTCCGAAAGGCTGTCGAATTCCGCGCCGAACCTGCTGGTCCCGCGCAGCAGGCGGGCGATGCGCCCGTCCAGCCCGTCGATGCATGCGGCGATCAGCAGCGCGGTCGCGGCTTCGCCAAAGCGTCCCTCCAGCCCCATGCGCATGCCCGTCAGCCCCGCGCACAGGCCCAGCATCGTCATGATGTTGGGGACCATGCGGTTGAAGGACGGCCCGCGTACCCGCGGGCGCCTGCGCCGGATCAGGCGTCCGCGCCGCCGGGGCGCCGCTGCCGGGGAAGCATCGGTCATTGCGGGTTACAGCCGCGCCATGACCGTTTCGCCACCGGTCATGGTCTGCCCGACCTCCACCAGCGGTTCCACTCCTTCGGGAAGGTAGAGGTCCGTGCGCGAGCCAAAGCGGATCAGGCCAAAACGCTCGCCCTTTTCGTACTTCATCCCTTCCTCGGCATCGCACAGGATGCGACGTGCGATCAGGCCCGCGATCTGCACCACGGCCATGTTGCGCCCGTCAGGCAGCGTCAGGCGCACGGCGTTGCGTTCGTTGAGTTCCGACGCCTTGTCGAGGCTGGCGTTAAGGAACTGCCCCGCGTGATAGGCCACGCGGGTTACCGTCCCTGCCGCGGGCATGCGGTTGACATGCACGTCCAGCACCGAAAGGAACGTCGCGATCCGCCACACCGGCGTGCTGCCCATGTCGAGTTCGGGGGGAGGTGCGATCTTTTCCACCGAAACGACGTGGCCGTCGGCCGGGGCGACCACCGCATGCGGATCCGCCGGGATCACGCGCCTGGGGTCGCGGAAGAAATACAGGCAGAAGCCGAAGAACAGGCCGCACGCCGTGCCCGCCAGTTTCGTGGCCCGGAACGGCAGCGCGCGTCCGAGCAGCGCACCCGCGCCGGAGGCCAGCAGGAAGGGACGGGCCGCCGGATGCGGGGGCGACATGACGAGCTTCAGGGATTGGATCAGGGACATGGGACAAGCTTCATGAAGATTTCGCAAACCAAGGTCAAGAGCGCAGTGCGGGGCCGCCGCCATGGCGTGGCGCATTTTTGCCCGCGCCGGTGCTGCTGCGGCTGAAGGCATCGGCGCGGCGCAGGCGCAGCGCGGGCATGCGGATCGGGGCCGTGGCGTTGCCCACCGGGGCATAGGCGTCCTTGACCGCCTCGATCACGCAGACCCCGCCAAGGTAGGGCAGCACCCGCGTGCCGGCGCGTTCCAGCATGCCCGACCACCGCCGTCCGCCCGTTGGCCCCACGGGGGGGAAATACAGGGCATTTTCATGCCGCTCCACCCGCAGGCACGCGGTGGCGAGCGCGCGGGTGATCTGCCGGTGCGAAAATGGCGTCCCCTGGCCAAAGGGCGACGTGTCGGCATGCGCCCACATGCCCGAACGGTTCGGCACGACAAGAAGCAGGCGCGCATCATCCTTCATCACCTTCCACACCTGACGCAGCAGTACGTTGCGTGCGTCCGTGACCTCCAGCGCGTGGACCATCACGACACGGTCGAAAAACAGGTCGTCAAAGGGGAAGCGCCCTTCCGCCACGACACATTCGCGGCCCGTCGGTCCCTCCGCCTGGGCGGGACGCGTGACCAGCGTGTCCAGCCGCGCGGACACGCACGTGGTGATGTCATTGTCCCACAGCGACAGGTAGGGCACGGTATAGCCCACGCCCAGCACGCGTCCCCCCGGCGCGTCGGGCCAGAACGACGACAGGTGCCGCCGCAGGTGGGTGGCGGCAAGCCTCCCGCGGGGGCTGGCATAGAACTGGCTTGCGATGCGCGTGTTTTCTTGCATTGTCCACCGTTAGCACAAACAGCGCGCCCATGTGGGCGGTGGCAGGCGGCATGCCTGTGGCGCATGGGGCGCGGACAGGCCCCGGCACGGTGGCGCAACCGGAGAAAGGGAAGGCAGATGACGCTTTTCATACAACCCGTTCCGATATTGCAGGACAATTACGCCTGGTTCCTGCGCGATGGGCAAAGCGGGGCCTGCGGCATTGTCGATCCGGCGGAGGAGGGGCCCATCGTCGCGGCCATTACCGCGCATGGCGGCAGGCTGGACCGTATTTTCCTGACGCATCACCATGCGGACCATATTGCCGCCGCCGATGCGCTGCGTGCGCGTTACGGGGCGCAGGTGATCGGGGCTGCGGCCGACGCGCGCCGCCTGCCACGCCTCGATATCGCGGTGGGGGACGGGGACCACGTGATGCTGGGCGCGGCGGAGGCGGTCGTGATCGACACGCCGGGCCATACACGCGGCCATGTCAGCTACTTCTTTCCTGCGACACCTGCGCTGTTCTGCGGCGATACGCTGTTCAGCATGGGATGCGGGCGCCTGTTCGAGGGAACGGCGCGCGAAATGTTCGACAGCCTGCGCAGGATCGCCGCCCTGCCGGATGAGACACTGATCTGCTGTGGCCATGAATATACCCTGTCGAACGCACGCTTTGCCCTGCATGTCGATCCCGCCAACGCGGCGGTCGCCGAACGGATGCGCGAGGTGGAGGCCCTGCGCGCGCAGGGCCGGCCCACAGTGCCGGTGACTTTGGCCGAGGAAAAGCGCACCAACCCCTTCCTGCGTGCGCCGGATGTGGCGACGCTTGCGAAACTGCGCCAGGAAAAGGATGTCTTCCGGTGAAACTGTACAGTTCCGTCCTCAGCCCCTATGCCCGCAAGGTCCGCGCGGCCATCCATGCGCTCGGGTTGCAGGATCGGGTGGAGATCATCAACGTCAACATCTCCGCATCCCCCGCCGAGGTCGTCAACGCCAATCCGCTGTGCAAGATCCCGACGCTGCTGGGCGATGACGGGACGGCGATGTATGACAGCAGGGTCATCATCGAATATCTGGGTGTCGTGGCCGGGTCCGACATGCTGGTGCCCGCCGCCGGCATGGCGCGGTGCATGGTCCTGCGCACGCAGGCGCTGGGTGACGGGATCGCGGATGCGGCCATCCTGTATCGCGGCCTTCTGGCGGCAGGGATTGCGCCCGACGCGGGGCCTGCCGTGCGGCAGATGGCGGCCGTGGAGCGCGGGCTTGCGGCACTGGAGCGCATGGCGCGCGAGTCGGCGCCGGATGCGGTGGCGCGGCCCGATGCCGGTGCGCTGTCGGTGGGGTGCGCGCTGGGCTTCCTTGATGCACGATTTGCGGAACTGGGGTGGACAGGGCAGTATCCGGCACTGGCGGAATGGTATGCCCGCCTGTGCCGGGTTGACTGCATGCGCCGCAGTGCGTCGCAGGACACGGCAGGGACGTGCCCGAGTGGTGCGTCATACCGATAAAACAGGGCGTTAAGCCATAAGGTTCCGCGCAGAAGGAGCACAGTCTATTGTCGCCACCGCACGTTCCGGTTGTCATCAAGAAATATGCCAACCGGCGATTGTACGATACCGATCGTTCGACCTACATCACGCTCGACAGCCTTGCCGCAATGGTCAAGGAGGACCGCCCCTTTGTCGTGCTTGATGCAAGGACGGGCGACGATATCACCCGTGGCGTGCTGGCGCAGGTCATCCTGGAGGAGGAAACAAAGGGCCGCGCGATGCTGCCGGTCCCGTTCCTGCGGCAGTTGATCCGCTGGTATGGCGATAGCAGGCAGGACGAGGTCTCGGAATATCTTGAACGCATGATGGACGAATTCATCGCCCGGCAGGCCGATGCGTCCCCGGAACTGAGCAGTGCGCTGGGTGCGGAAAATGCGGAAATCATCGGGCAGGTGATGTCGATGTTCACCTCGCTCCATGCGGTGGAGCGCGGGGTCGGAAGCGGCCCGTCGGTCGAAAGCCTCGTGCGGGAGGTCATGGACCTGCGCGCCGAGGTGCAGCGCCTGCGGGGCGACGGGGCGGGCGCTACCGCATCGTAACCGGGTGCAGGTGCGGGGGGCGCATTCCCTGTCGTGCCTGCTTTCGCGCATCCGGCATCGCGGTGGGGAAAAGTGTTTATCCACATTGCCGCCGTCACGTAACGGACATGTTCCCCCGTCATGGGGATGATGTATGTGACAGGCGGGTTACAGCGCATATGCGCGTAAATTCTGCATGAAAAACAGGATCATGCATCACTATGCCTTCCGCGCGGGGCGGGTGGTCAGGGCGTGCGCGATGGCTGGGGCGTGTAATGGGGCATCAGGTCCGTTGCCGGGTTTCTACGGTTTCGCGGCTGTTGTCGCGCCGTTTCCAACAGGATTATCCACAGCCGGCGCCAGCAGCGGCAGGCCATTTTCGCGCGACAGGGTTTCCCACGCCGTGACGATGGCCGGCAGGATCTGCGCGCGTTTCGTGGTGCATGACAGTGGCGCGCCCAGCACGATGTGAATGGTGCCCGGATGCTTGATGAAGGCGTTGCGGCCCCAGTGCTGGCCGGAATCGGTGGCCACCGGGATGACCGGCAGGCCCGAATGCGCCGCCATGGCCGCGATGCCGGGATGCAGTTTCCCGATCTCCCCCGGGGGCATGCGCGTGCCTTCGGGGAAGATGATGATCTGGCGATGGTCCTCACGCGCCTGGTCGGTTGCCGCCAGCAGCGCACGCAGCGCCTTTGCCCCGCCGGTGCGTTCCACCGGGATCATCCCCGTCAGCAGCAGCATCGGGCCGACCAGCGGAATGCGCGTCAGTTCGCTTTTCATGACATAGGTCGGGCGTTCCACGAGGTTCATCCACACCAGCGTGTCAAAGGCCGACTGGTGCTGGCACGCCAGCAGGCACGGACCATCGGGCAGGTGTTCGCGTCCGCTGACGACGATGCGGATGCCGCAGATCAGCCTCAGCCCCCGGATCGTCAGGCGCGTCCATGCCTGGGCATAGGACAGGGCGCATGACGGGACGAACGCACGGATCGGCAGCGCCGCGATCCCCATGACCAGTGTGAGCATGAAGAAATACAGATTGAAGATGCAGGCGCGCACGAACGTCATGTCAGGCGAAATCCCTCGGAGGCTGTCTGGAAAAGTGATCCGGGTAACATGCTGAAGAAACAAGGAAGTTTTTGATGAGGCTTTTTTCGAAAAGCTTCGAAAGACGCCGCCTTTCCGAAAAGAGGGGGCATCCGGAAACTCTTGTTTCCATCCAGAAAATTATTTTCAGATACGTCCTCAATGCAAAAAGGAACGGTGCACCACAAATGGCAACGGACGGGGTATGACCCTGTAACACCAGAAAATCCCCGCCAAGACAAGGCGCGCGCCCCGCATGGGCGGTGCATCAGGGTGTGGCGGCATGGGCGACGGGGCGGGTGTCGTCATGGTGGATCAGGCCATGCACCGGCCGCGTCCAGCGCGCGGTATCAACACAGGCCAGCAGCCATTTGTCATATTCGACCACCAGCAGCCGCCATGTCGCAAGGCGTCGTGGATGCACAAGGGCGGGTGGCTGCACCGCAAAGGGATACAGCGTGACACCCGGCACGGCGCGGGCAATTTCCATCATGGCGCGGCGGATGTGATACCCCGCCGTCACCACGATCAGGGAATGGATGCCATGGGTGCGTACCCATTGCGCCGTCTCATCCGCATTGCCCAGCGTGGAGGTCGCCTGCCGCCCCAGCGTGGTATGCAGCCACACCCCCAGCGGCAGCAGGCGCGGCGTGCGCGTCAGGAAATCCCCCAGTGTCGCATGCGGGTCCACGCCGGAAATCAGCAGTTGCCGCGCCCGGTGCTGCGCCATCAGTTGCAGCGACGCCTCGATCCGGCCCTGCCCGCCCGTCAGGGCGACGGCCCCGTCACAGGGCGGGGGCATGCGTGGCGGGCGTCGGGCGTCGCGCACGAACCACACCAGCCCCATCGCCCATGATGCGACCAGCATGCACGCCACCGCCAGCACCAGCAGCAGGACACCGCGCCGCGCGGGCGCTTTCATGGCAGCCGGCGCAGCCATGCGCGCACCGTCATCTGTGTCGTCACCCATCCCAGCGCCGCCGCCCCCACCGGCAGCGCGCCAAGCATCGCCAGCAGCGAGGACGGCAGCACGCCAAGGACCTGCGTCGCGGACGCGGCATTCCACGCGGCGGGCGAGAACACGGCCTGCATGTCGGGCATGTCCGCGCCATTGAACGGCGCCGCCAGCAGGCACAGCACGACCAGCACCGGCATGGCGAGGACACTGCCACACGCCCCGCCCAGCAGCGCAAGCGTACCCACCCGCCATGCAAAGCGCGCGGCGATGTAGCCGTCCGTCGCGCCGAGGGAATGGATCAGGTCGATCGCCCGCCTGCGCGCCTGAAGTCCCGCGCGCGTGGCGGCCATGATGACGACGGCCGACACCGCGATGACGATGAAGATCGCCAGCAGCGCACAGGTCTGCAGGCTGTCGGCCAGGGCTGCGAGGCGGTCGCTCCAGATGCTGTCATGCTCGACCACGATGCCGGGCACCTGCGCCTGCAATGTGCGCATCACGTCATCGGGCAGGTGGTGCGCGTCGCGGGCATGCACCTCGATCACGGCGGGCATCGGCAGGACAAGGTCGCTGCCCTGTTCGATCCATGGCGCCAGCAGGTTGCGCAGCTCCCCATCCGTCAGGCGATGCACCGCGCCCGCATCATCGCCCGCGGCGGCGGACAGGGTGGCCATCGCCGCCTGTATCCGTGTCGTGGCCCCATTCCCCACAGCCGTGCCCGGCGTGCCGGTGGCCGGGGCATCGGGGTCGGGCACCTGCACGGTCACGACCGCCCCCGCCCCGTGCGTCCAGCGCGCCGAGAGCGCATGCGCCCCGATCC
>NZ_JABJWD010000040.1:0-41283 GCF_013155425.1 Gluconacetobacter entanii
GGAAAACCGAACGCCCATCCTGCCAGGCGTAACCACGGCGGAGACGGCCTCCACTACTTCACGCAGAAAGCGCAGGCGGTTGGACAGGCTACCGCCATAGGCATCGGTGCGGAAATTGGCCCGTTCGGAGATAAACTGATTGATCAGGTAGCCATTGGCCGCGTGGATCTCCACCCCATCGAACCCGGCGGATAGTGCGTTGCGCGCTGCCTGCGCATACATCTCCACCAGTTCATGGATTTCGGGGATGGAGAGTGCGCGTGGCATGTCGGGAGGCACTAGCTTTCCCGTGCCCGGCCCGGTGGGGATGAACACGTTCACGCCTGTTGCCGCAACGGCAGACGGGGCGATCGGAGCTTCATGGTCGGGTTGCAGGGCGCGGTGAGAGACCCGACCGACATGCCATAACTGCGCGAAGATGGGTCGCTGCTTTGCATGCACGGCATCGGTGATCAGTTTCCAGCCCGCGACCTGCTCAGGTGAGTAGATGCCCGGTGTCCAGGCATAGCCCTGCCCGCGGGGTTCGATCTGCGTGCCCTCGGTAATCAGGAACCCCGCCTGCGTACGCTGCGCGTAATATTCGGCCATCAGCGCGTTGGCGATGTCCCCGGGCTGGGTGCTGCGGCAGCGTGTCAGCGGTGGCAGGAAGATCCGGTTTTCCAGAGACAGGTCGCCCAGCCGCACAGGTCCGAATAAAGAAGGTGAAGACATAATCAACCCTGTTTACAAATGCAGGCCATCCGTCCGGCCTGCATGTAAACATTGACCCACCCTCTGGTGTGCGCAAGAACGCACATAAACCGCCACTAGTGTCAGGAATGATACCATGCCCCGCATCCGTCACACCACGCTGGCCTGTAGCCCCGGCTGCACGGTGGAAGCCACGCTCGAACTGTTCGGGGGCAAGTGGAAGGCGCTGATCCTGTATCATCTGTTCGAGGACGGGGTGCTGCGGTTCGGCGAACTGCGCCGCCGCCTGCCCAACGTCACGCAGCGGATGCTGACCAACCAGTTGCGCCAACTTGAGGCGGATGGGCTGGTGTCACGCACCGTCTTCCCCGAGGTACCGCCGCATGTGGAATATGCCCTGACCGAGTTGGGAAAGACGCTGAAGCCGGTCATTCAGGCGCTCAAGAAGTGGGGGGATCGGTATGCGCATTCTGTCCAGCGGAACACAGCTGCTGATTGAGATTGACGGCGAAGCGTTATGGACAATTCCTGCAGCAATCTGCCTGTCGGCATAGCAGAAGCAGAGCGGACAGGCAGCAGTCGCCCTCATCGCGGCCATGTATAAGCTTGCTCAAGGTTTCAATAAGCAGACATTCTATGTTGGCGACGCAAGCCACGCCGCCAGTTGCCGGACCATGGATCTGGCGACACGACCCGCCCCCAGCAGGGTAGCGCATGCAGGACCACACCAGGAGCCATAACCCAGCAGCCAGAGACGTGGCTCCCTGACGGCCTGCTGCCCGTTAACGCGGATCAGCCCGTCCGGCTCGATCACGTCGAGTGGCGCAAATGCGGAGAGCGCGGGTCGGAAGCCGGTACACCAGATGATCGCGTCGATGGCTTCTTCCCGCCCGTCGGGCCAGACGACGCCCGTTGCGGTCATACGTACAAACGGGCGCACCGCGTGGAGCACGCCTCGCTCCCTGGCGGCGCGCACAGGTGGTACCATGACGATATCGCCAAAACCGCTGGCAGGCATGGCCGACGGGCCGCCGAGAACGCGAGCGGTCGCCCGCTCGAACAGAACCCGTCCATCCACGTCATCGGGCAGGAAGACGGGGTCATGCAGCGTGACCCATGTTGCCTGAGCGACAAGCGACAGCTCCGCCATAATCTGTGCCCCGGAGTTGCCCCCACCCACCACCAGCACACGTCGGCCGGCAAAGGGCGCGGCATTCCGGTAATGGCTGGAATGGAGTTGCGTCCCGCCGAAGAGGTCACGCCCCGCGACATCGGGAACAAAGGGGGCTGACCACGTACCGGTCGCCCCGATAACCGCACGGCCAAGAAAATCACCCGCGCTGGTTCTGACAGTCAGAAGTTTTCCGTTCGCGCGCTCCACACACTCGACCATGACCGGACGGCGGATCGGCGGCGCATAGCGCGCCTCGTAGCGGTGCAGATAGTCCAACACCTCGTCACGGGTCGGATAGCCGCCATCCGGCGTGTCTGGCATCGGCCAGCCGGGCAGCGAACTGTAGGACGCGGGTGAAAACAGATGCAGGGAGTCCCAGCCATGCACCCATGCACCACCCGCCTGCGTCCCGTTATCAAGAATGACGTAACGCAGTCCGGTCCGTCGTAGAAAATACGACGCGGCGAGGGCCGCCTGACCGCCTCCCACGATCACAACATCGAACTGTTCCGCCATTGCCCGGCTCACAGACTTTCCGGGAGACGGAATTCCGCCTTGCGTTCGCTGTAGCGATCAACGAGGTAGTCGGTCCGGTCGCGCAGCAGCCATGTGAACTTCATCAGCTCCTCCATGACATCTACCATCCGGTCATAGAGGGGGGATGGCTTCATCCGGTCATCGTCACCGAACTGGGTATAGGCCATCGGCACGCTGGACTGATTGGGGACGGTGAACATCCGCATCCACCGGCCCAGCACCCGTAGGGCATTGACGGAATTGAAGCTCTGCGATCCGCCCGAAACCTGCATGACCGCCAGCGTGCGGCCCTGCGTCGGGCGGATCGAGCCTTCGGTCAGGGGCAACCAGTCGATCTGGTTCTTGAACACGGCAGTGATGTTGCCGTGCCGTTCGGGGCTGCACCAGACCTGGCCTTCAGACCAGATCGAGAGTTCCCGCAGTTCCCGCACCTTCGAATGACTTGCGGGCACGGAATCCGCTACCGGCAGGCCGGTCGGGTCGAACACCCGTGTCTCGGCCCCCAGCACCTTCAGGATGCGTTCTGCCTCAAGCACCAGCAACCGGCTGAAGGATCGGGGGCGCAAAGAGCCGTAGAGAAGAAGGATACGCGGCGGATGGTCATCCCGTGGGTGTGGCTCAAGCCGCGCGAGGTCAATCCGTTCGAGATATTCAGGATGCAGGGCGGGCAGCTCAGATTCGGTCATAGATATCGGTCCCTTCGTGCATTACGGATGGCTGATCCGGGGCAGCCACAGAGCCAGCGCCGCGAGTGTTGCCAGCAGGACGGGCGGCGTAATCGCCAGTCCAACTTTCATATACTGCCCCCATGTGACCCGATGGTTCTTGGATGCCAGCACATGCAGCCACAGCAGTGTTGCGAGACTACCAATCGGCGTGAATTTTGGCCCGAGGTCGCAGCCGATGACGTTGGCATAGATCATCAGGTCGCGTGTCAGCGGCGTGATGTCGTGAGCCTGTTGGATCGCCAGCGCCCCGACCAGCACACTCGGCATATTGTTCATGATGGACGACAGAACAGCCGCCAGAAAGCCGGTGCCGATGGTGGCCGTGAACGTCCCCTGATGGCCAAGCCAGACCAGTGCGGTCGCAAGGTAGTCAGTCAGCCCGGCATTGCGCAGCCCGTAGACCACCAGATACATGCCCAGGGAGAAGATCACGATCTGCCACGGGGCGCCCCGCAGCACCTTGCGAACAGGGATCACCCGGCCATACCCGGCGACGAGCAACAGGGTTCCGGCGGCCAGGCAGGCTACGACACAGACCGGGATATGAAACGGCGCTGTCAGGAAATAGGCCGCCAGAACGAGGGCCAGCAGCGGAAATGCCGCCCGGAATACATGGTGGTCACGAATGGCCGTGGCAGGTGCGGGCAGTTCGGCGACGGGATAGGTCGCAGGCACCTGCCGCCGGTACCACAGCCACAGGACGGCAAGCGTTGCACCAAGTGCTACCAGATCGACAGGGACCATGATCGCGGCATAGCGATCGAACGCAATGCCAAAGAAATTGGCGCTGACGATGTTCACCAGGTTGGAGATGACAAGCGGCAGGCTGGTGGTATCCGCGACGAAGCCAGTGGCGATAATAAAGGCCAGCGCCGCAGCAGGGCTGAGGCGAAGCTGCGTGAGGATGGCGATGACGATGGGCGTCAGCAGCAGGGCCGCGCCGTCATTGGCGAACACAGCCGCAATGGCCGCTCCCAGCACCACGATCAGCGGGAACAGCGTCCGGCCTCGCCCTTTGCCCCAGCGCACGACGTGCAGGGCGGCCCAATGGAAGAATCCGGCCTCATCCAGCAACAGCGAGATGACGATCAGCGCGATAAAGGTAAAGGTTGCGTCCCAGACGATGTGCCAGACGACAGGAATGTCGTGCCAGTGGATCACGCCAGCCGCCAGGGCCACGGCGGCGCCTGCCATGGCACTCCAGCCGATACCCAGCCCCCGAGGCTGCCAGATGACAAAAACCAGCGTGGCAACGAAAATCAGAAGCGCCAGCATCAGACGATCCGCTTGCCGGATTCATCGACGATCTTCTCCCCGTCCTCTTTGACGAAAGCGCCTCTCTGCGGGTTGGGCAGGATGTCCAGAACCACCTCGGACGGACGGCAGAGTGCCGTACCCAGCGGGGTGACGACGATGGGCCGGTTGATCAGGATTGGATGCGCCATCATGGCGTCGATTAGGTCGTCATCGCTCAAGGCCGGATTATCGAGGCCAAGCTCATCATAGGGCGTGCCCTTGCGCCGCAGGAGATCGCGAACCGAGATCCCCATGCGCGTGATCAGACTGACCAGTTCGGCGCGCGATGGCGGTGTTTTGAGGTATTCGATGATGGTTGGCTCGATCCCCGTATTTCGGATCAGGGCAAGCGTATTGCGCGATGTGCCGCAATCCGGGTTATGATAGATCGTGACGCCGGTTGGCTCGATGCCAATGTCGCGCAATTTCGTCACCAGACTTGCAGTCGCAAGCTTGGCCAGCGGCAATGCGACAAGCAGGGAAATCCGGTTCTTCAGACCCTTGAACGCCGAGACGAACGCTCGCTCCCGGTCGGCATCGGTTCCCGAAACATTACTCGGATCGGGAATGCCCCAATGGGCCGTGATGGGTTTCCCCGGCCATACCGGACAGACTTCTCCAGCAGCGTCATCGCAGACGGTAAAAACGAAATCCATAACGGGAGCGTTCGCAACAGCAAACTCATCCCAGGGCTTGGAACGCAGTCCCTCGGTCGGGTAGTCGAAGTTCGCCAGCACTTTCAAGGCGAGAGGATTGACCTGCCCCTTGGGATGGCTACCGGCGGAGAAGACCCTGAACTGGCCGGCACCATCCTTGCGCAGGATGCTCTCGGCCAAGATTGAACGTGCGGAATTACCCGTACACAGAAACAAGACATTGAAGACGCGATCGGTCATTGGGGGGCTCACTCGGATGGGCAGCAGGACGACAGTTCTGCAACCAGTGGCTCACAAAGTTCAGGGCTTTGCCCGCAGCAGTCCTTGACGAGAAACAGCATCAGTTCCCGTAGGCGCGGCAGGCAGGCACGATAGACAATCACACGGCTATGGCGCTGCGAGGTCAGCAGGCCAGCACGGGTCAGAGTGGCGAGATGGGCCGAGATCGTGTTCTGCGGGACATCGAGATGCCGCGCGACGTCTCCGGCCGGCAGCCCGTTCGGTTCGTGGCGCACCAGCAGGCGGAAGATTTCCAGCCGCGTGGACTGCGACAGGGCGCCGAGTGCGGCAAGGGCGGATTCTGTATCCATAAATCGACGATCACGGATATGTTGTCGTAAGTCAAGCTATTCTATGTGAGAAAACAGAGATCAGGACCGTCGGCTTCGTTAATTTTGATGCTCAGACCAGACCTTCCGCCCTCCCCCCCCGTTGCTGCCATTAGTCTACGCTTCGAAACCCCTGACAGCCCGAAGTCAGTCATCACACAGTTTGGAAACTCTACTCGCGCGCGTCACTGAGGGTACGGGCACGCTGGTATTACGGCTTCAAGCCTCAATGCGCACGAGAATCTTTTTCCCCTTGATGCGCCCGTGCTTCAGGGCGGAGAGGTTTGCCGGCAGGTCATCGAACGCGGTGACTATATGCGGCTGGAGGCCGAGGGCACCAATCCGCACAGCGTCGAGCAACTGCGCTCCGGCCTGGCGCCACTCCCGCCAGTTCTCCGCCGTCGCATGGCCGTGCGCGCTGTTCAGCGCGACTTCATGCAGGGACAGCGCCGTCGTGAACGGCGGCAGAGGCAGTGATTCCAGCCGATCCTGAATGCAGACCAGATGTCCGTTATACCCCACCAGTGGCGCCAGACCGCGTGCATACGCCCCGCTCGTGGTGTCGAATACAGCAAAGAGGCGGCGCGGCCCGAGAGCTACGGTCAATTGCGCACGCCAGCGCTCATCGCGATAATCGAACGTACCGGCAACGCCCAACGCAAGCAGCCGTTTGTGATGAGCCGGCGACGCGGTCGCCCAGACACGCCAGTTCCGACGCAATGCCAGTTGCACCAGGATCAGCGACACAGCGCCGCCAGCCCCGGTCACCAGTACATCCCGGTTCGGCATATCCGGTACCTTGGCGAGCGCCTGCCACGCCGTCAGCCCCGGACACGGAATTCCGGCGGCGCTCTCGTCGCTGACACCGTCGGGAATAACGAGCGCACAATCGGCATCCACGATCGTATATTCCGCGAAGCTACCCGGTTTGCCGATCCCCTGATGATATGCGATCCGCGTTCCCAGGGGGATACTCACGCCGTCGCCGACCTCCGCGACGATTCCGACACCGTCCACGCCCGGCACATGCCCCGGCCTCCGTCCGTCGGGACTGGCGGCAATGACTTTCCAGTCAACGGGATTGAGCGCGATCATGGTATTCCGCACGACGATCTCACCCGGTCCTGGAGACACGAAGGCCCGGTCCACCAGTTGAAGCTGTTCGGGCTCGCCCGGCGCGTGCCAGCTCCAGGCACGGTATGTCGTTACGGAAGCGTCCATCACCGATCGTCCCTCTTGCGCTGTAAAAGCAGCGTCTGCTCCGCTCGGAAACAAGCGCTGCCTTTCAGAAAATATCCGCATTTCTCCGCGACCCTGCACGACGTCGCGTGTTCCGGTGCGATGATACAGACCGTGCGATCCACGCCGCGCCCGTCCATCCATGCCAATGCAGCCTGAAGGGCTTCGGTCGCAAATCCCTTGCCATGCGCCCAGCGCGCCAGAACCCAGCCGGCTTCCGGCGCAGCGTCCAGAGATGGCTCGATATCGCGCTTCCAATCGGCGAAGCCGACATCGCCGACATAGCGCCCATCCGCTTTCGTGCGGACACACCAGTATCCATAACCCAGAAGATCCCACAGGCCCCGATAGCGAAGAAGGCGAAACCAGCACTCCTGTTCCGACGATGGAACACAGCTGATGTGTCGAACGACATCCGGATCGCTCCACATCGTATGTAGATCGTGGAAATCCGTCATCTGATGAAGCGAGAGACACAATCTTTTGGTTTCGATCACAGTGGTCTCCCTTCCCGATCACCAATACACAGGGCACGTTCCACAGCATGCCGGAGCGGTTCCATGTCGCCCTCGGTCGTGATCCAGAGCGTTGCCCCTTCGAGTTGCGCGAGTGTATCCGTCGCGACGGATACCGGTTCAGAAACTTCCCCGGCGTCCAGAATCCCGGCCATCGCATCGCGCAATCGTGCGAAAAACGTCCGCACCGCGTCCCGAGCGTCCGGTGTCTGCGCCGTCACGCCATACGCGAGATGCAATCCCACGCAGCGCCCTCGTGCCTCGAACGTCTCCGCGATCCTCCCGATCAGCATCCGCCAGGCAGCACGCCAGTCCCCCGCTGGATCCGGAAGATCGACCAGCGTATCGTCGAGAGTCAGGGCCAGCACTGCTGGCACCAGCGATTCCTTCGACGGAAAGCGCGTGTAGAGGCTTTGCGGACGCAGACCCACGCGATCGGCCAGATCGCGCATGGATGCCCCTTCGTAGCCATATTCGCGAAACAGTTCGCGGGCTTCGACAACGATCTGGTGGATAGGAACGGGTTCTCTCATTTCGCCTTTGACTCACGAACAGTCGTTCGTCACACTAGAGCCCATGGTGCTGCCGGGCAAGCTCCGTCTGTCTCCTGCCCTCTTAATTTCCAACCACAGGACACTCCGTGATGCTTCTCTATGATCTGGACGTCTCCGGAAACTGCTACAAGATCCGGCTTTTCGCGGCCCTGACCGATACGAAGCTGGATCTCGTTCCGGTCGATCTCGCAGCAGGTGAGAACCATGATCCGGATTTCCGGAAACTGAACCCGTTCGGGGAAGTCCCGGTTCTGGTGGATGGTGACTTCACACTTCGGGACTCTCAGGCCATCTTGGTTTACCTTGCCGCCCGGCTGGCGGACCGCGCTTGGTGGCCTGAAGACGCCATGTCACAGGCCACCATCACGCAATGGCTTTCAGTGGCGTCGAGCGAGGTGCGCAACGGCCCCAACGCCGCCCGTCTGATCCGGAAATTCGGGTATCCCCTCGATATGGGCACTGCCATGCGCTGGACCGACAAACTCCTGCCGGTGCTTAATGCGCATGTCGAGACACAGGACTGGTTTGCGCTCCGCCGGCCTACAATTGCCGACTGCGCTCTCTTTCCCTACCTTGCACTAGCACCCGAAGGCGGTATCAGCCTTACCCCCTACCCGGCTCTTATGCGCTGGCTCGATCGCGTCCGCGATCTACCGGGTTTTATCCCCGTACCGGGTCTCTACGGAGATTGCTGAGACATGAAGGCAGTTCCTGCCGTTTTGAGGTCATATCACAGCAATATGTGCAGAAAGCAAAGATCTAAGCGGGAAATATCAGCCATGTTCGGCATGAATCGTCCCCAATGACTTCCTCGGCCAGAGAGTATATAACGCTGGCAGAAAAAGGAGTGTCAGCACGGTACCGGCGGCAGTTCCGCCAATCAGAGTAAATGCCAGTGCTCCCCAAAAAATCGACTCAGTCAGTGGAATGAATGCCAGGACTGCCGCCAGGGCCGTCAGGATGACAGGGCGTGCCCGTTGTACCGTGGCTTCGACAACTGCATCGGAAAACTCCATGCCGTCTGCCAGATTAGTGTGGATCTGACCAATCAGAATCAGCGTATTGCGCATCAGGATGCCTGAAAGACCGATGAGACCAAGGATCGCATTAAACCCGAAGGGCTGGTGAAACAGGAGAAGCGTGGGAACCATTCCGATGAGGCCGAGAGGTGCCGTCAGAAAGACCATCGTCATCGCCGATAGAGATCGGGTTTCGACAACGATAACCCCGAGCATGAGCAGAATCATGATCGGAAAAATCGGTGCCATTGCTGCGTTGGCCTTCGCGGACTCTTCGGTATTACCTCCCGTTTCAATACGATACCCTTCTGGAAGGGTCGTTCGCAAAGGCTGCAGCACTTTGTCCAGTCGCGCGGCGACCTCGGGCGGCTGAAGCTGATCATTGATATCCGCCTGCACGGTCATCGTCGGAATGCGATCTCGCCGCCACAGAACAGGCTCTTCGCTGCGATATTCCAGCATGCCGATCTGCCGCAGCGGGATACGACGGCCGTCACCGGCAATGATATCCTGATCGAGAAGCCGGGCCGGGTCTGCACGAGACTGGCCGTCGGAGCGCACGATCAGATCAACCGACCGAATATCCTTGGTAGCCTGGGCCGCGCTTATGCCCTGCAACATAAATCGGGTTTGACGCGAGACAGTGTCAGGTGAGAGACTCAACTGCGCCAGCCTGCTCTGATTCATCACGAAATGCAGGGATGGCTGTTTTTCTCCCCAGTCGGTATTCACCTGCCGCGTCTCGGGATCGGCCCGGACAATATCGCTGACCTGCTGAGCGATATGACTTACTGTTTGGGCGTCCGGCCCCATGACGCGGTACATGATCGGAAAATGCGTATAAGGACCAAAGACGAACTCGGTCGCACGCACCCTGGCCTCTGGCGCCAGGCCCTTCGCGACTTCCTGGCGCAAGCTATCGCGCAGCCTGTCTCTCTGCTTCGCGTTTGCGGTCATAATAACGATTTTTGCAAATGCCGGATCAGGCAGTTCCGGATTATACGCCAGAAAGAACCGGGGAGCGCCCCCACCGATATAGCTTGTGACGCTGAGAGTTTCAGGCTGCTTCTGTAGCCAGTCACTGACTTTCCTTGCTGCTTCGGCCGTGCTTTCGATGGGTGCTCCTTTCGGCATTATTACTTCTGCCAGCAGCTCCGGTCGATCCGAACTGGGAAAAAACTGCTGCCGCACAAATCCCATACCGACAAACGCCAGCACGAACAGGCAGACCACGCCTGCACAGACGGCCTTATTATGAGTTATTACGCTGCGGACCAGCCGCCTGAAACGCTCATACCGTGCGGATTGATACGGTGGCTGCGCATGTGCTGCCCGGAGATCAGGCAGAAATTTGACACCCAGATAAGGCGTAAAAATAACGGCGACAAACCATGACGTGATGAGAGCGAACGCGACGATCCAGAAGATGTTTCCTGCGTATTCACCTGCGGCTGATTGTGCAAAACCGATAGGTGTAAAACCAATGATCGTCACGAGTGTTCCCGCGAGCATCGGTGCCGCCGTGTGAGACCATGCGTAGGACGCGGCCGCAATACGGTTCATGCCCTCCTCAAGCTTCACGACCATCATTTCAATAGCAATGATCGCGTCATCGACAAGAAGTCCAAGTGAGATGATCAGGGCGCCAAGCGTGATCCGATCGAGCGCGCGCCCCGTTACAAGCATGAGGATCATGACGATTGCCAGCGTCAGAGGCACGGCAGCTGCCACAACGAGACCCACACGAAAGCCGAGGCTGATAAAGCTGACCAACATGACGACGCTCAACGCCACGAAGAATTTCAACATGAACTCGCCGACGGCCGCGTGAATATTTTGCGCCTGATTAACGATCCGCGTGAGCGTAATCCCGACCGGCAGGCTCCGGTTGATCCCATCTTCAGCATGAGACAGCGCAGCACCGAGCTTCAGGCCATTCCAGCCAGGCCGCATGACAACATTGAGAACCAGGCTGGACTGGTTGTTATGACGGGTCAGAAAATCCGGTGGTTCCTCATAACCTGTGTGGACCGCCGCGATATCACCCAGTCGAACAGTCCGGCCCCCCACACTGATCGTTGTGTTTCCGATAATGTCCGGTCGCGACAGTGGTTGCCGCGTACGAACATAAATCCGACTGGCACTGGTTTCGACAAAACCCCCATCTACAACATCATTCCGTTCCTGAAGCGTCTGGATAACGTCCGTTACGCTCAGGCCGAGTTCCGCCAGCTTCGAGTGTGAGAGATCGATATACAGCCGCTCCGGCTGCTCCCCGACAATCGCTACTTTTTGGACCCCTGGCACATGCAGAAGCTTCTCTCTCACGGTCTCCGCAGCACGGGTCACCAAGAAGAGCGGAACATCCCTGCCTTCAAGGGTATAAACCGTGAAGACCACGTCGGAATATTCGTCGTTGACGAAGGGGCCAATAGCACCTCGTGGAAGCACATGCGCGCTGTCCCCCAGTTTCTTCCTCGCCTGATAGAACTCCTCCGGCACGGCAGATGGAGGTGTATTGTCCTTGAGGGTGAGCATCATGACCGCCATGCCGGGGCGTGCCATTGTTTCCACCCGGTCATACCAGGTCAGCTCCTGCAAGCGCTTTTCCAGCGGATCGGCAACCAGATCCTGTACCTCCTCTGCTGTAGCGCCTGGCCATAGAACAGTAGCTGTCAGCGTCTTGACGGTAAAACTTGGTTCCTCTGCACGGCCGAGTGCAAAGAAAGCATAGGCACCGGATAGGGCGAGCGCGACGATCAGGAACAGCGTGATCGCCTGTTCCCTAACCGCCCATGCCGAGAGATTGAACGCCTTCATTGCATCTGCGCCTGGTCAGGCGCGATCGTCACAACTTCCCCCGCATGGAGGTCATGGACACCAGCAGCGACCACCTGTAATTCGCCGGAAGCACGCAGGTCGCGCATTCTCTGATCGGGCATTATAACAGCCGCGCTGCCTTCAACACGCCGGAGAGGCACCGGGTGAAACGCGACCTTCTTGTTAGATGGTTCGATGATCCATACGCCCGGTGCGCTTCCCATATCGAAAAGAGCAGAAAGAGGAACGACCATATCGTCGGACAGTGACGATGTCAGCGTAACAGTGAGCGTCTGTCCGATCCGTAAGTTCGTCGGAAAATTCGGGATGATGTACCGTGCGTTCACCGTTCTCGTTGCAGTATCTTCAATAGCGGCGATCTGGCGGAGCGACGCGGCGCGCGTGATGATCTGATCGCTCTTTGCATCTGAAACGATCGCTGAAGAGCCGATAGGAAGATTCATGTCTTCGGGGAGATCAACCGACGCCTCCAGAGGACCGGCTGATGCGAAGGTCAGGACCTGTTGGCCTGCCGATACAACATTACCGGCCTCGGCAAAAACGGAAAGCACCGTACCGTCATGGTCGGCCCTCAAAACCGTATAGTCGTCCCGGTCAGTCGCGATCCTGCGATTGGCGTCCGCCGCCATGAGTTGTGCGTGGAGACTTTCGGCACGACTGCGTATTCCATCGTAGAAAGACTTCGACACGGCGCCCGTCTGATCCAGACCCCGATAACGACGTTCGTCAGCCGCTGCATTCTCCCAGGCCGCACGCAAGGATGCCGCATTAGCGCTCTGGCTGGTCACGTCATGCGCAAGATCGGTTCTGTCGAGGGTCATCAGTACATCACCGCGATGTACGACCTGACCCTCGTCGACCTTCCGGGAAACTATTTTCCCCGCAACACGAAAGGCAAGCGTGGGCTGCACGCGTGCTGCGACGACAGCGGGATATATCGGGGACGAAGAGGTCGTGCTGCCGGGAACAATCACAAGGACGGCACGCGGAGCCGTGCGCGGATCTGACGGCGTATGCCTATTGCAACCAACTACGGGCATGAGGAGCAATATGCCCAGCCACTTCCCGAAAAACCGTCTTCTTGGCGGCATTCAAATTGCTCCCTCGATACATCGTGGGAGCCATCTTCGCCGCGAGTGATTATATTGTCAATTCGTCACTTGTTAATTCTATACTGAAAGGCTCCTCAGCACCAGGCCGGCCAGGAGAGAGGCATCCTCAATAAGGGTATTATGATTGAACTCGAGAAGCACGGGATGTCTGACAGGCTGGAGTGCAAGGACCACTCCACGGCAGGCTTCTTCTAGTGGAGTCTTGCGCTCAAACTCTCCTGCGTCCCTGCCATCGGCAATCACCGATCTGACGTGTGACAGCAATTCCGCGTCGAAGTCGGCGGCCGTCGACCAGCCTTCTTCCAGAGCCGCGAGCACAATGTCGTGCATTTTCCGGTCATTGAACAGAAGGTCGATTCCGTCACGGGCAAGGGTCAGAAAGATGAGGCGAAGCCTCTCCGACGCTGGTTTGCCGGAGCCCATGGCATCCTTGACGTCCGCCATCACCCGCTCGTGACACTGGCGACAGATCTCTTCGCCGATAGCCCGTTTGGAATCAAAGAACTTGTAGATATATGCAGTCGAGAGACCGATCGCCTTGGCAAGGTCAGCGACAGTCGTTTTCTTGTATCCATAGTGGCGGAAATGCTCATTGGCGGCATCGAGAATCTGCTCCCGCCGCTCATGGTCTATCGGGCCTCTCTGACCTTTGCCTGCTGACTGCATCCGAACCTCACGTCGAAAAAGGGAACACTTAATTCATACGTTGAGCTACTCACGTTGACAATGAGTGACGATTTATGGAACACGTCATACGACACACTCCATGCGGCTGCACCAATTCATGACAGAGGTTCCCCAGGTGATTCAGAACCGTACCCTGAAGGAAGGAACGCGTTGCCTTATTTACCCAGGGGCGAGACGCCGCCCCGCCGCAGCCATTATTCGACAGTCGGTATTCGCCGCAGTGATGTCATGCCTGACGGCATGCGCTGTCGGTCCGAACTATCGGACACCACAAATATCGCTTATCCCGTTCCACAATGTCAGCAAAACAGCGTTCTCGATATCTTCCTCGGAGAACGCGGTTTCTTGGTGGAAATCATTTCATGATACAGAACTCGATAAAATTGAGTCCCGAGTGCTTACCCAGAATCTTGATCTGAAGGCAGCCTATGCGAGAGTGCTTCAGGGACGGGCAATCGCGCGCTCAGCAGCCGCACAGATGTTACCAACTCTCGATTTTTCCCCTCAGGTTTCGGCGACAAGATTGTCCGAAGAAGGACTCATCGGTCACATTGTTCGGGAAATTCCACACTTCAATCGGGATTATCGCGAGTACAACGTCGGTGGGGTGGCAAGTTGGGAACTGGACATCGCCGGCGGTTTGAGAAGAGCACACGAAGCCGCACGGGATGAGTTTCAGGCTGCTGAGGCAGAAGGTGATGGTACGAGACTGAGCCTCGCGGCCGAGGCTGCCGATACATACCTCCGCATCCGGGGCGATCAGGCCCGGCTACGCATAGCCAGGGATGTTTTCACCTCCAACCAGAAGATGATGGACCTTATCCGGCAGCGTCGCAGTCGAAATGTTGCCGACGACCGGGAATTGTCCTCTGCTACAGTAGTCGTCGAGGCCGCCCGGCAAAACATGATCGATATAGAAAAAGATGAGGAAACGCAGTCAAACCGACTTGATGTCCTGATGGGAACACAGCCCGGAACATACGCTGTAGAACTCAGGATTTATGCTGAATTACCCGCTGTTCCCGCACCATCCGCGAATGCGCAGCCTCTGGAAGTTCTCCGGCGTCGGCCCGATGTTATCGCCTCGGAAAGAAGACTGGCAGCAAGCAACGCCCGCATCGGCGAGGCTCTGGCAAATTATTATCCAAAAATATCTCTTCAGGGCGCGCTGGGTTTCGAAAGTATGAGCCCGCAACAGCTATTCACTGCGCCTGGATTCCAGCCGACTGCGACAGGAGCATTACGATGGCGCATTTTCGATTTCGGAAAAATATCCAGCGATGTCTCCCGTGCTCGTGGTAGTTACGCAGAGGCGCTCGCCAGCTATCAGGCCACCATGTTACGCGCAGCAGAAGATGTAGAAGATGCATTCTTTCATCTTTCCCAGACACGGCAAGCGATCGCGTCACAAATGCATAATGTTGAAGCGTTGCACCATGCTGCGGCTCTCACATGGCAGTCCTATACAGCGGGCACTCTGGCTCTAAATGATGCCCTTCAAGCAAACATCACCTTATTGAACGCGCAGGATCGACTGGCATCCATGCGGGCAGAAGAGGATCGCGCCGCAGTTGAATGCTTTCGCGCACTTGGGGGAGGCTGGCAGTCGTGAATATTACCGATCGCATCATGAATGTTCTTATCCGGCGCGGCGAAACTCTCACAACGTCATCCGATCTCGATCAAGTGTCGCCTGAATATGATTTCAAAGAACAACATGCAATCAAGGTCAGAAGCGATCAGAACTCATTGTTCAAAATCGCTTTGGCATTCAAGCTGAGGGACGACCCTCTTATCCGTTTCTTCCTTTCGCTACGCTTTCCGGCGCGACGTCTGAAAGCATCTGATGCAACGGATATGTTTGATTTTGAAGATTTTATCGTCCTTCGCGAAATTCCCTCCAAAGAAATCATACGCGGCCTTTTAGGCACATTCGATTCTTCGAATACATCTCCTGTGATGCGATCCCCCTCTGATTTTATCCATTTTACTCGGCCCGGTTTCTATAAAGTGTTTGTATCAATTATGGTAACGTCAATTACAAAAGGCGAGTGCCTCCTAACTACAGAAACGCGAATAAAATGCACAGATAGAAAAACAAAGCGGCTATTTCTTCCCTATTGGATATGCATCCGGTGGGTAAGTGGTATTTTACGGCTACGAATGCTAAATCACATCAAGAAAATTTCTGAACAGGGCGGAGACATTAATGTCTCCGCAAGATGAGTTTTATCAGCGTCATTTTATTTAGCTATGTTTTCGGAGGCGTAACAACACCCAATCACAGGATAAAACTGCCATGTTTATTCTGCCCATCTATGCTCGTTTTATACAATTAACGGACAATACGGTTTTGAAACCATGCCGTGGCAAGATGGTGTGACGGGCCATGCGGCGCCCACCGTTCGATCTGTGGCAACTCCTATGCGTGCGGGCAATCGCCGAGCAAGGCAGTATCCACGGCGCGGCACGTTTCCTGAACACCCGGCAATCGGCCGTCAGCCGCTCCCTGCACAACCTCGAAGAGCGGCTGAATGTCAGGCTGTTCACCCGCTCCCCGGCCGGTGCTACCCCGACAGCCTTCGGTGAAGAATTTATCCTCTGGACCCAGATGATCCTGGATAACGTGGCTGGCATGAACGCCCGCGCTCGGCGGACGGGCAAGGGCGAGAATGGCCAGATCTCCATCGGCATCCAGACCTGCGTCCTGCCTGGACGCCTCTCGGCCTTCACGGCGGAGTTCCGTGCTACGCATCCCGATATCATCTTTCGCTATTCCGAGGGCACAGGCAAGAGACTGGTGCGTCGGCTCCAGCGCGGACAGATCGATTTCGCGGTCGTCACACGTCGCAATCTGACGCCAGTCCTGCGCGTCATGCCCCTTTGGAGCGACCGCATCGTGGCGGCGCTCTCCACCGATCACCCTCTGGCGACACGACGGGAAATCTCATGGCAAGATCTGCGTCATGAAACATTCCTGATCGGACGTGATAATGCCGGTCATGATTTCAAGGAACTTATCCGGCGAAAACTCGGTGAAACCGATATCCATCCCAGAATCCGTCATCATGATATCGGCAGCAATCGGGTTGTCGCACTCGTCCAGAACAAGGAAGGCATCGCGCTACTTCCGGCCTCGTGGCTGCCGCTGATCCGCGATCAGCATGGCCACGACATCGCGATCATGGAAATCCGTGACGCAGGCGGTTCCTCCCATCTGGAATTCGGCATTGTCTGGCGGCCCGACAATGAGAATCCCTGCGCCCAGAGCTTCGCCCGATATATCGAAGCCCATCAGCCGTGGCCGTGAGGCTACTTTTCCGACGATGCTGCTTTTGCCTGCCTCCGCGCCCTGGCGAATCCCTTGTCCGACATCATGAACTGCCGAAGCATGGGCGCGACCAGCCGGGCCGGGTCCATCGCCCCATCGTTGCCGGAAAGAAGTGCCGCATAGGCAAGCAGGTCACGATGGAGGTCGGCGGGTAGCGCCACGGTCATTCTGACCGGTTTCTCATCGGGAAGTTCCCGGATTTTCAGGTCCGTCATCGTATATGTCCTTGATCCCGGTAGGGTTTGAGTAGCAGGTCGTGCCCGACCAGAACGGTAAAGGGCAGCCCCGGCCGATCGGTCAGGGTGGGCTGGACGTTCAGACTGCGATCGATCAGCCGGTTACCGACCATGGAAAACCCGTTGCTGGCGCCAGAACGGATCGCCTGCATCAGGTTGTTCTCGTTCCATGACGTCCCGGCTTCGGAGCCCACGCTGAGCAGGGTCGTGGCCAGGGCGGCTTTGAACAACTGCCCCCAGTGACTGTTCACCTCGTCGGACAGGCCGGACTGGCCAATGGCGTCGCCGCCGGGCAGCTTTTCCAGCACCAGGCTTTCGCCATTCGGGAAAATCAGCCGGGTCCAGATAATCTGGGTGCGCTGCTGCCCGAAGGAGACGCTGCTGTTATAGGCCCCGAACAGCAGGCTGCCCTGTGGGATCAGCAGGAAGCGCCCGGTCGGGCTGTCATAGACGTTCTGGGTCACATGGCCCACGATCTGGCCCGGTAGGTCAGAGCTGATTTTCGTGTTCAGCGCGCCAGCGATCGCCGTGCCCGCCTGGAGAACGTAGGGCGAGACCAGCGGCATGATGCGATCGGGGCTGGTTGTCGCGCGATCCGGCTGCCCTTCCAGGAAGGCAATGTTTCCAGCCTGTGGTCCGTCCGTGGTGGACGCCCGCCCCTGAGAGGCAGGAGCGCCCGGCACGGGTGGCATCGCCTGGTCACTGGCACGGTCGCGCTCCCCCGTCTGCACGAACAGCCGGCTGGCGATCGCCGCCTCGGCCTCCTGCGCGGCGCGGTGGTCTTCGGTACCGGAGGCCGCCTTCCCCTGCCCTTGCGCATGCAGGATGGCGCGCCCGAGATCACCGGGCAACGCTGGCCCGAGTTTCGGCACGTCCTTGCCGATATAATCGGAGGGCAGCCCCGCCAGCCCGTCGGCCGAGGGACGGACATCGGTATCCTGTGTGGCCGACGTGGACGGCGGCCTATGGCTGGCCTGAAGGGCGTAACCCAGCGCGAAGGCCACCGCGACCATGCCGACCCCGCCCAGCGACCAGACCACGGTGCGCGACAGACGCACCACGCGCGGCCGATCGGCCCGCAGACGCAGATCGGGCGGCGGCGTTGCAGCACCTGCGGGATTTTCGCCCACTGTCGGCGCCTGCCCGGTCATGTCCGCCGTCCGTCGGTACGGACGATGCGCACCCGTTGCTCGGAATGCTTGTCGCCCAGCCGCAGTTCGGCGGCGGCAAACAGGCGATCCACGATCATCCAGTTCTGCCGCACCCGGTAATTGACCAGTTCCGGCCCACCATCGGCCCCCAGCACAAAGAGCGGGGGCAGTTCCCCCTGCCCGATCCCGGATGGGAAAGCGATATAGACCTTATGCCCATCATCGAAAGCCCGGCTGGGTAACCAGGGCGGTGTGGCGCCTTTCACCGGCTGGATGGCGTAACGGAAATTCAGCGCGTCGAGATCCAAACCCACGTCCACAGGAGCAATGTCATCGGCCGCATCGTTTTGCCGGTGCAGGGCGATCAAATCATCCTCGGGATAGTCCCACGATACCGACGCCATATACGTCACCGGCGTGGAGCGCAGTTCGGCGAGATAGGTGCGCCGATCCGTATTGACGATCAGGTTGGTAGCCAGGTCCGGCCGGGTCGGCTTGACCAGGATATGGATGCGCTTCGTGGCCCCCGCCCCGCTCTCGGTATCGCCGATGATCCAGCGCACGGTATCGCCAGCGGCCACCGGCCCGGTGCCGACCAGCTTTTCACCCTGCTGGAGCATGATATCGGTGATCTCACCGGGCGAGGCATAGACCTGATAGAGCGCGCCGGCAGAATAGGGATAGACCTGCACCGCGTTCACATAACCGGCCCGCGTCGGCTGGATACGCGCCGCCAGATTGGCCTGCGTCACGCGCACGGTCGGGTCGGCGACTTCGGGCACCGGATGGGCCGTGCGTCGTGGCGGCAGCGGCTTGAGCTGGCCCGGCAGGGGAAGGATTTTTGGAACCTCCACGACCTGCACCGGCTTCGGCGGATCGGGCTGGCGCAGGGCCTGAGCGGCATCATCGTAGCGGATGATCGGCGGGTGGTAATGCTGCGCGCAGCCTGCAAGAGGCAGGACAAACAGCGGGAGGAAACGAAGAGCACGACGGATCATTGGCCCAGCTCCTTCGACCAGTTGATGGCGGAGACGTAGATACCCAGAGGATTTTTCCGCAGATGATCGGCGTCACGCGGTGTGCGCAGGACGACCGAGACGATGGCGGTCCAGCGCTCGGTGCCAACAAAAGCGCCGTCGCGGTAATGGCGCTCGCTCCAGGCCACACGAAAGCTGCCGGGCGAGGCCCGGATCACCGAGGCGATATCCACCTCGACCTGCTCGTGCCCGATCCGCGAGAACGGATCGTTGAGGCGGGCATAATCGTTCAGCGCCTGCGCGCCCGACGTGGTGGTGAAATCATAGGACCGCAGCCAGTTCTGCCGGACTACCACAGGGTCCGACGACAGGGCGCGCACGTCGTGGACGAACTGCGCCAGATACCAGGCGATCTGCGGATCGGCGGGCATATAGCCCGCTGTCGCGGGGGCCACGACCTGCGTCTGCCCCAGCCGGTCCACCTGCACCACCCACGGCGTGATGGTGCCGCGCGCGGACTGCCAGACCAGCCCGGCCCCGAGCCCTGCCGAGAGAAAGAGCGATCCGAACGTCATCAGCCGCCAGTTTCTTGCCTGGACGCGGGCGGAACCGATCCGTTCGTCCCAAACCTGCGCTGCTTTCTGATAGGGCGTCACGGGTTCGGGCGTGGTCCCGTAGCGGGTGGTGGAGCGACGGAACATCGTCCTCATTCCTTTTCCGAGAGATCAATGGACGCCGAGCCACTGCCGCCGTCGGCCGAGCGGATGATGTGGGCGGCCTCGGCGGCATGGGTTGCGGCATTGCGACGCTTCATCTTCTGAGCCCAGCGGGGCGGTTCACCAGAACCGCCACCATCTCCACCAGATGGACCATCACCGGCAGGGCCACCTCCCGAGGGGCCGCCGCCACCAGCTGGACCACCCCCACCCGATGGAGACGGCCCGCTGCCACCGGTTTCGTCACCCTCTCCACCGCCCATCCCGCGCGCGGCCCAGCGTCCACCGGCGGCGTAGCTTTCTTTGAGGGATGAACCGGCACGTGATGCCGCCCCTTTGACGGCATTCGCGACGTTCCCGCCGACGGCCCGGCCCATGCCTCCGATCCCGGCGGCCATGCTGCCCGCGCCGCCAGACGCGCCTGCGGCTCCCGCCGAATAGGCGGACGTGGCGGCCCCGGCGATCGCGGCCCCTCCCCGTGCGGCGGCAGCCGTGGCGCCGAGGGCTGCGGCGCCACCGGATGCGACAGCCCCGACACCCGCAACAGCCGCAGCGCCCATGGCACCGACGGCCATGCCGGTCCCTACGGCCGCGCCAGCCCCAAGCTGGGGGGCACCGGAGATCAGCCCGTTGGCGATGCTGCCGCCATAGATGGACAGACCGACGATCGACACCGACGCCAGCACGACCGAGACCGCCTGGCCAATCGTGGGAACCGCGTCGCCATAGGAGGTGTTGAACTGCCGGAACAGGACGGACGCGATGGCGGAGATCACCGCCAGCACCATCACCTTCACGCCCGACGACACAACATTGCCCAGCACCTTCTCGGCCAGAAACGCCGTCCGGTTGAACAGGGCGAACGGGATCAGCACGAAACCAGCGAGGCTGGTCAACTTGAACTCGATCAGGGCCACGAAAAGCTGCACGGCCAGGATGAAGAACGCTGCCAGCACGATCAACCAGGACAGGCACAGCACAAAAATCTGGATGAAGTTTTTGAAAAATGCGACAGGGCCGAGAAGATTATGAACGGACTCCAGCAGCGGCTGGGCCGCATCGAACCCCGTCGCGGCCAGTCGGCCGGGATGGAGGAAATCCGAAAGTGGCAGACTTCCGCCACCGGCCCTGAGACCCATGGCGGCGAAACTGTCGAACACCACCTTCGCAAGATGGTCGAAATTGTTGATCAGGAACGCGAAGAACCCGATATACAGCGTCTTCTTCACCAGACGCTGGATGATGTCCTCATCAGCCGCCCAGGCCCAGAACAGTCCGGCAAGGGCGACGTCCAGCACGGATAATGACCCCGCCAGTGAGATGACATTTCCTTTCAGAAGGCCGAAGCCACTGTCGATCGTGGTCGTGAAGGTATTGAGGAAAGTGTCGATAACACCGACATCGTTCGTGGCCATGACCGTCAGTTCCCACTGCCGCCGAACATGGACACCGTGCCCGGCACGTAGGCGTCATGCTGCGAGAAATGCTGATACTGCGCGTCACTTTCTGCTTCTGTCGCGGCATCGCGCGACTGTTGCAGGGCCATGGCACGCCCGTTCGCGGCCAGTTCCGCCTGGATGTCGGACAGTTGCCGGGATTGCAGGGCCAGAAGCTGATTGCCCGCCTGCGCGGCCTGTAACGCCCCGGTGGAAGTCTGGCTGGCGGAAACCAGTTGCGTCATGGCCGAACTATCGCTCGGGATGTTTCCTACCACCCGCGCCTGCAATTTCAGGGCGTCCTCAAACCCGCCGACGGAATTCTGCCACCGCGTCTGTGCCTGGCTGAACAGGGCGCCGTCAGACATGCCGGCCGAGACGGACGTGTACGCCTGCTGATACTGCTGCTCGACCGACTGCACGCTGTAGGCGATGTTCTGCGCCTGCGCGAGCAGTGCCGTCGTCTGCGAAATCGTTGATTGCAGGGTCGACAATGTCGAAAGTGGCAGGCTCGCGAGATTGCGCCCCTGGTTGACCAGCATCTGCGCCTGATTGGCGAGGGACGTGATCTGGTTGTCGATCTGCTGGAGGGTCCGGGCCGCGATCAGCACGTTCTCGACGTGGTTTGCACCGTCATACACCGCCCACTGGGCATGGGCCGGATGCAAGGGAGAGAATGTCCCGCCAACCGCCAGCATTGCAGAGGTAAAAAGGACACCTCGTCGGAAATGTTTTTCGCTCGCACGACCGAAAAATTCAGCCCAAAGCCGGAAAGATTTTTCAATCATGGCACGCCCTCTGGTCCACGATCATCGCGCAACAGATCTGCCGCCCACATGACGCCACGCGCCTCGAACCACGCGGGGAGAAAACCATTCCGTCCATGCTCCGCCAGCACCGCGTCGATCAGCTTGTGGTCGTCCTTGCCGGATGCCGCGCACAGGGCGAGTGCTACCGGCCCGAGCCCCAGTTCGAACAGACGGTTGCCACGCTGGGCCTGACAGTAATACTCCCGCTTCGAGGCCGCACGGGCGATGATGGCGATCTGCCGCTCGTTCAGCCCGAAATCCCGATAGATCGTGGCGATCTGCGGCTCGATCGCCCGCTCGTTCGGCAGGAAGATCCGCGTCGGGCAGCTTTCCACCACTGCTGGCGCGATCGGACTGTTGGCGATGTCGGACAGGGATTGGGTCGCGAAAATCACCGACGCATTCTTCTTGCGCAGGGTTTTCAGCCACTCCCGTAGCTGGCCGGCGAAATCCCCGTCATCCAGCACCAGCCAGCCCTCGTCGATGACCAGCAGCGTTGGGCGACCATCCAGACGGCCTTCGATGCGATGGAACAGGTAGGACAACACGGAAGAGGCTGCGCCAGAACCGATCAGACCTTCGGTCTCGAACACCACCACGTCGGCTTCACCCAGCCGCTCGGCGTCTGCATCGAGCAGGCGGCCATAGGGACCACCAAGGCAGTAGGGCGCCAGGGCCTGCTTCAGGACGTTGGACTGGAGGAGTGCCACCAGACCGGAGATCGTGCGTTCATGGTCGGGCGATGACGCGAGGGAATTCAGGGCCGACCAGAGATGGGCTTTGACGTCCGGCGTCAGCGTCACCCCCTCGCCGACAAGGATCTGCCCCAGCCATTCGGTAGCCCATTTGCGTTCATCGGGATCATCAATCCCTGCCAGCGGCTGGAGCGAAACGGCGGGGTGGCCGTCATCATCCGTCAGGCCACCGCCGAGATCGTGCCAGTCCCCGCCCATCGCCAGCGTCGCGGCCCGCATCGAACCACCGAAATCGAAAGCGAACACCTGCGATCCTGTATAGCGGCGGAACTGGAGCGCCATCAGCGCCAGCAGCACCGACTTTCCGGCCCCTGTCGGGCCTGCAATCAGCGTGTGACCCACATCACCAACGTGGAGGCTGAAACGAAACGGTGTGGCACCGGCCGTTTTGCCGTAGAACAGAGGTGCCGCCTTGAAATGCCCATCCTGCTCCGGTCCCGCCCACACGGCGGAAAGCGGGATCATATGCGCAAGATTCAACGTCGAGACAGGTGGCTGGCGCACATTGGCGTAGACATGACCGGGCAAAGAACCCAGCCACGCTTCCACCGCATTGAGGCTTTCCGCCATGCAGGTGAAATCGCGGCCCTGGATGATCTTTTCGACCAAACGGAGCTTTTCTGTAGCGATGGAAGCGGAACCATCCCAGACTGTTACCGTGGCGGTGATGTAGGCCTGCCCGACGTCATCAGCACCGAGGGACTGCAAGGCAAGGTCCGCATCCGCCGCCTTGTTGGCGGCGTCGTTATCCACGAGAACCGACGCCTCGTTGGTCATCACCTCCCGAACAATCGCCGTAATGCTCTTGCGCTTTGCGAACCACTGGCGACGGATTTTCGTCAGCACCTTTGTGGCGTCGGTCTTGTCGAGCAGGATGGCACGAGTGGACCAGCGATACGGCATCGCCAGCCGGTTCAGGTCATCCAGGATTCCGGGGAAGGTCCGTGACGGGAAACCGGTAATGGTCAGGGTTTTCAGATAAGCATCGCCGAGCTTCGGCTCCAGACCACCCGACAGCGGCTGGTCCACCAGCAGCGCATCCAGATGCATGGGAATTTCCGGCACCCTGACGCGCTGGTTCCGTGTCGAAATGGTGGAATGGAGATACGTTAGCGTTTCGCCGTCATTGAGCCATGCCGCTTCAGGCATGAACCCGTCCAGCAGGGCAAGCATCCGATCCGTGCGGTCCACGAACGTATGGAGCATGCCATGCGGATCCGGTCCCTCCCGCTCCCGGCCCTCATAGAGAAACCGTTCGGCACGGCCTGATGATTCCGCAGGCGGCAACCAGACCAGCGTCAGGAAATACTGGCTCTCGAAATGCACGCCCTCATCCTCGAACTGCTCATGACGTTCGAGATCGACCATCTGGCTGGCCGCATCGGGGAAATCGCTGTCGGGATATACTGTCGCGGGCACGCGCTGCGCCTCGACGAACATCGCCCAGCCCGAGCCCAGACGGCGCAGGGCATTGTTCAGCCTGCCAGTGACTCCAACCAGTTCCGCTGGTGTGGCACTGTCCAGATCGGGACCACGAATTTTTGCCGTGCGCTGGAATGAACCGTCCTTGTTCAGGACCACACCCTGTTCCATGAGCGCGGCCCATGGGAGAAAATCCGACAGGAGGGCAGCACGGTTGCGATATTCGCCAAGGGACATCATCGCCCTGCCCTCCCTATGACCGCAGCCAGGCGGGGTAACGGAGATGTCGCCGTCCCACCTCGACGAACTGCGGATCGCGTTTGGCACCCCAGACCGCGAGCCCGTGCCCGACGATCCAGAACACGGCTCCAACCAGCCAGAGCCGCAGCCCCAGCGAGATCGCAGCCCCCAGCGTACCGTTGGCGATCGCCAGCGTACGGGGTGCGCCACCCAGCAGGATCGGATCGGTCAGGGAGCGATGCACCGGGACATGAAAACCCGGCACCGCGTCATCGTCATATCCGGCGGCCATCAGATCAGTGCTCCACCCGAGAAGGAGAAGAACGACAGAAAGAACGAGCTGGCCGCAAAAGCGATGGACAGGCCGAAGACGATCTGGATCAGGCGACGGAAGCCGCCGGATGTTTCGCCAAAGGCCAGGGTCAGGCCGGTCACGGTGATGATGATCACCGACACGATGCGCGCCACCGGTCCCTGCACCGATTCCAGAATCTGGTTGAGCGGTTCCTCCCACGGCATGTCCGACCCGGACGCCAGGGCCGAGGAACACCACACCACGGACAACAGCAGCATGGCGGAAAGGACAGGCGCGTGTCGACGCACGCGGATTATGGCATGGGTCATTGAGGTTCTCCCGGATGCTGGAAGGGATGGATGCGATAGGCGCCTGTGGCGGGATCAAGCCCATCCACCGTGGCGAGTTCGGACAACCGGCGCTGCACGCCCCGTCCGGACAGGACGGCGATCACGTCGATCGTCTCTGCAATCAGCGCGCGGGGCACGGTGACGACGATCTCCTGGATCAGTTGCTCCATGCGGTGCAGGGCACCTATGGCGGTGCCCGCATGCAGCGTGCCGATGCCGCCGGGATGGCCTGTGCCCCATGCCTTGAGCAGATCCAGTGCCTCGGGACCGCGCACCTCACCAATCGGGATACGATCAGGCCGCAGGCGCAGGGCCGAGCGCACCAGTTCGGACAGGGTCACGATGCCGTCGCGCGTACGGAGCGAGACAAGGTTGGGCGCAGCACATTGCAGTTCGCGCGTATCTTCGATCAGCACGACCCGGTCGTCGGTTTTCGCAACCTCGGCCAGCAGGGCGTTGACCAGCGTGGTCTTGCCGGTGGACGTGCCGCCAGCGACCAGGATGTTCTTTCTCTCGGCAACGGCCTGGCGCAGGAAATGTGCTTGCCCCTCAGTCATGATCCCGGCCTCGACATAGTCGTCGAGGGTGAACACCGCGACGGCGGGCTTGCGGATCGCGAAGCACGGAGCCGTCACCACAGGTGGCAGCAGTCCCTCAAACCGCTCACCGGTCGGGAGTTCGGCCGAGACACGCGGCGCACCGTCATGCACCTCGGCTCCGACATGGTGGGCGACCAGACGCACGATGCGCTCGGCATCGGCAGGTGTGATGGTTTCCCCCGTGTCGGACAGCCCCTCGGACAGGCGGTCGATCCAGAGCCGCCCGTCGGGATTGAGCATGACCTCGACCACGGCCGGATCAGCAAGGTGCCCCGCAATCGCTGGTCCCATCGCCGTGCGCAGCATGGAAATCCCACGTTGTCGGGCGCCACTCTCAATCGATGTAACCGCCATGGAAGCCCCCCGTCCATTTGGGTCATCCGGCCTTTCCGGACGACGACGGGGATCATTAGAGAGTGTTGTTTTCTCCCGTTTTCAACAGCATTTTCCTGCGATCGTACAGGATCGTAACGGATGCGGTTTTTACTTGCTGGCTGCGGACATCATGATTCCGATGTGGGAGGTACATCCTCCGGGATCTCATGCCGAAAGAACGGCCCCCGGCTGAGTCGTCGGCCAAGGGCAGCCACGAACGCTTCGTAGCGTTCCGCCCCCTGCGCCCGCGCCGCCGCTGCAGCCGGTTCCGGCAAGGGCGGACTGACCGTCATCCAGTAGCGGATGAACAGCGCCAGCGTCTCAAGGCTGATCCCGAGATCGCGCTCCATACGGGCGACCTGCCGGTCGAGGCGGTCCAGCCTGCGACTCATCGCCGCTTCCCGCCGCTCATCAGCATCGGGCGATAGGAAGGATGCGATGGCCGCTTCCGCCACCAAGGAGAGGGACAGATCGCGCCGCGCCGCATGGGCTGTCAGGGCGTCCAGCAGCTTGGGTTCCAGATAGACCGACAGCCGCGCCTTTTTCGGGGATGTCCTCATTGCGCCCTCACAGCCCGAGATCGTTGCCACGGTCGAGACCAGCCTGCCGGGCAATCCGCGTCAGGTCGGCACGATCCCGCGCTTCCGGATCCGGTGGCAGTTCCTCGCCAAAGAGGTCAGGCGCTGTGGGCTTCCTGTGCTTGCCGATATCCGCTGGGTCATGCTCGCGCGACCATTTCCGTCCCGTGTCGAGGGATTCATCACTATCGGCATCGCCGGGTTTATCCGGTGCCGCCGACGCCCCCGCCTGCTCCGGTGGCGGGGTGACAGGAGACGGACGACCACTCCAGTCATCGGGCCGGACAGGCCGGGGCAATTGCGTGGGATCGGGCGGCGGCAGGACGCGCTCGACGAAGCGGCGATCCCGGAAATACCGCGCTTTCCGTGCGCGGATCGGTGGACACCCCGCCACCATGACGACTTCCTCCCGTGCCGGGATCTGCATGACTTCGCCCACCGTCATCAGGGGCCGCGCACTCTCCTGCCGTGATACCATGAGATGCCCGAGCCAGGGCGACAGCCGGTGCCCGGCATAGTTCTTCTGCGACCGGATTTCGGTGGCCACACCCAGCCCATCGGACACCCGCTTCGCGGTGCGTTCATCGTTCGTGGCGAAACTGACCCTGACGTGACAATTGTCCAGGATGCTGTTGTTCTGGCCGTATGCCTTGTCGATCTGGTTAAGGGATTGCGCGATCAGGAACGCCTTGATCCCGTAGCCCGCCATAAAGGCCAGCGCGCTCTCGAAGAAATCCAGCCGGCCAAGAGCAGGAAACTCGTCGAGCATCAGCAGCAGGCGACGCCGCCCCTCCCGGCCAGACAGATCCTCCGTCAGTCTCCGCCCGATCTGGTTGAGGATCAGGCGGATCAGCGGTTTGGTGCGGCTGATATCCGAAGGCGGGATGACGAAATACAGGGAGACGGGCTGCTCGCCCTCCAGCAGGTCACCGATCCGCCATTCGCAGCGACTGGTCACGGTAGCCACCACCGGATCACGGTAGAGGCCGAGAAACGACATGGCGGTGGACAGCACGCCGGAGCGCTCGTTATCTGATTTGTTGAGCAGCTCCCGCGCCGCCGAGGCCACGACGGGATGCGGTCCCTTCCCGTCCAGATGGTTCGTGCGCATCATGGCCGACAGGGTCGCCTCGATCGACCGCTTGGGGTCGGAGAGAAATTTCGCCACCCCGGCGAGCGTCTTGTCGTCCTCGGCATAGAGCACATGCAGGATCGCACCGACCAGCAGGGCATGGGAGGTTTTCTCCCAGTGATTGCGCCGTTCCAGCGACCCTTCGGGATCGACCAGAATGTCGGCGATGTTCTGCACGTCGCGGACCTCCGACGCCCCGCGTCGGACCTCCAGCAGCGGATTGTAGGCCGAGGACGCCGGATTGGTGGGATCGAACAGCAGCACCCGCCCGAAGCGATTCCGGAAACCGGCCGTAATCTGCCAGTTCTCGCCCTTGATGTCATGGATGATGGCCGAACCCGGCCAGGTCAGGAGCGTGGGGATCACCATCCCCACACCCTTGCCGGTGCGCGTCGGCGCGAAGGTCAGGACGTGCTCGGGACCGTCATGTCGGAGATAGGCCCGGCGGTATTTGCCCAGCACCACGCCATCCTCGCCCAGCAGTCCGGCCGCGCGGATTTCCGCGTCCTCGGCCCAGCGGGCGGAGCCATAGGTCGCGGCCCGCTTTGCCTCACGGGCGCGGTGGACGGACAGCGCCACGGCCGCTGCAAAAGCCAGCACCCCGCCGGAACCCGCGATCCAGGCGCCGCGCGCGAAGACCGCCGGCACGTAGGCGTCGAACTCATACCACCACCAGAAAAAAAGCGGCGGAGCGTAGACCGGCCAACGATGCAGAACCGTGAACCACGGTTGACCGAGTTCCGGTTGGAACGCCAGTTCCCAGGCCGTCCATTGAGTGGCCGTCCACCAGGACAGCACGATCATGGACAGGACCACGAGCGCCTGTCCCCACTGGATACGTGTTCCCGGCTGGTCCATCGATCCCTCCCCTTGTCATGGGAGACAGCGAAGAACCGGGATTTTCCGAGAAGCAAGCGTCCTGTGTCACCTGTCGTACCAGTGCGTACAGGAGCGAAAAAATACTTGCACGTTGCGGACTACAGCCAAACCCGCACATCATGCGCAGAATAACCCCGGAAGGAGTCGAGCCATGACCGGATCATCGCCCCTCTTCCCCCCGTCTGACGATACCGTCGATCAGCAATGCACGGAGGAACAGCGGAAGCTCGACCATGTGATTGATGCGGTGAACGCATTGCACACAGGGCACGGCTTCCTGAGCGATGAATTTCCAACGCTTTGAACTGCCCGCCATAGTCACTCTGGCCAAGGCGCTTGACGGGCAATATAAAGAAAAAGGCCCGCCTTTCGGCGGGCCTTAATATATCCTTGGACGATGAGGGGGGGCATAAGCCCGCGTTCTCAAAGCCGCTGCGTTCTTATATCGTGGCTCTGATGCCACCGTCAATATCGTGCCTACAGGAACTCCTCATTGCCTTTCTCCCCGGCCGAGATACAGGATCTGCCCGTCGTCATTTCCGCACCACGCTTTGCAACATACCTGCAAGCCATGGGCAACGACCGGGAAAAGGCTCTCGCACTTTATGAGTGGAATCTCGACGTTTCATCGGCGCTGATCATCCCGCTTCAGGTCTGCGAGGTTGCTGTCCGCAATGGCATCGCTGAAGCGATTGAGCACGTCCATGGTGCCAACTGGCCATGGAACAATGGCTTCATCCGAAGCCTGCCTCGCCCGAAAGGTCGGGCGCGATATAACCCGGCGATCGATCTTCAGTCTCGCGCCTCGACGCTGCCCACAACCGGCAAGATCATAGCTGAATTAAAGTTTGCATTCTGGGAGAACATTTTCACTGCTGGTCAGGACAGTCGCATCTGGAACACACATTTGCGTAACTGTTTCCCCGGAGCCCCATCAGGACAAACGATACCGCAATTGCGGGCAGCGGCCTATGCGGACCTCCAGATCATTCGACGTCTGAGGAACCGGATCGCGCATCACGAACCAATCTTCACTCGCAATATCGCCGATGATTATCAACGGATCCATGACATGATCGCATGGCGCAGTCAGGTGGCCGCCGCCTGGATGGACCGAAAGCAGACCGTTCTCACCCTGCTCGCGATGAAGCCATGACCCACAAGTTCTCTCCGTTTGTCATCAAAGCCTTGGTCGACACAATCACGAGTGGTGCTGGAAACGATAATACACCCCCAATCGGGGTCTATCGCTCAGGCCCCCAAATCGAGCAGTTCTTTCTCAACTGTGGCCTCGACATGCGTATTGGCGCGAGTTCGCGCGTCCCGGCCACAACTGACTTCCTCCGCAGGGTCGCCAACCACCCTGATGGTAACGCTGAGGTCTATCTCACCCGGATTATCGAACAGGTCTGTGACCCCCGCACCTATCTGGAGCATCCTGACAGAGCGACCGCTGTACGCGAGCATCTCAACAAGGCTCTTGGAGCTGACCAGTTGGCCGTCGTTATCGTCGGCGGGAAGGCTGTTCTGACAGAGCGTCAGGGAGCCGGCGGAATTGTCGAACCATTTATCAAGAAAGTGGCCACGCTGGATTTCGACACGGTCCAGATGGAAATCGCACGGGCTCTCCCCAATCTGGAAAGCGATCCGGAAGATGCGGTTACAGCGGCCTGTTCCCTGATTGAGGCGGTGTGCCGTTCGATCCTCGTGGAACTTGCCCTGCCACTGCCGCCCAAAAAGGATATTGATGGGCTGATCCGCGCTGTGCAGATACCCCTTGGCCTATCTCCTGGTCGTACCGATCTCCCGTCGGAAATAGAAGCGGACATCCGTCAGACGCTCAGTGGTCTCACCTCCGTTGCCAAAGGCATTGGCGCATTACGAACGCACGGTGGAGATGCGCATGGTCGCGAAAAAGGTTTCCGGCGCATTGACGCGCGGATTGCTCGGCTTGCCATCAATGCGGCGAGTTCGTTGGCACTGTTCCTGATCGAAACCTGGGAACGCCAGGAACATCGTGCCCTGCCCCAACATGCTGAGCAAATCTGAAGATCAGTCATCCGATTTGCCCATCACAATCCGAGTCCTCGCTTGCGCGCGAACGACCAGTCAATCCCCCCATCGCCGCGCATGATTCCCGACACCTCCCGCCCTCGCTGTTTTTCCAGCGACGGCGACCACGGCACCAGCTCGAAGCCCAGCCCGTCGTCGATCATGGCGAACCGGCCCGACGCCAGGTTGAGACGCTGACGATAGGTGCCGGCAACGGGATTGCCCTCGTCACTCCGCCGGAAGGGGATTCCCGACTTCCCGGCGAGGTTCCGGCCCAGCGCGTCCAGTTCCCGCTGACGCAGGGTGCCGATCAGGTTCCGCGCATAACGGATGCTCCCGCCGTCGCGGCTGGCCAGCCCCTGCTTCACCAGATGATCCGCCCGCTTTTCCATGGCTTCTTTGGCCTCGGCGCCGAACCCGGTGGACGCCAGAGCAGGAGGCTCCCGAGCGATGGCCTGCCGGTCGAGCCAGGTCGCGCCCTCCGCCGTCACCTGCCGTTCCAGCGTGACGTCCGAGCGCACGGCCAGCGCGACACGGTCACGTCCCTGTTTGTCGGTGAAACGCCGCAATTCCACGATCGAACCGACCGATCCATCGCCAGCGGCTTCGAGGTGCGGCAGGCGGACATGGTGCGTGCGTCCGTCAATCCCGTCGATGACCGCATAAGCCGTGCCGCGCAGTTCATCATCCAGACCACGATCGACCAGCCGACCGATAACGGGATCGGTGGTATCCTCGGCGGCCATTACCCAGGATGACGCGGCACGGTCGATCTTCTGCTCCGCCAGCCCCCGGTGGATCCGTTTGATGATGTCGTTGCGCTCGCTGATCTCCCGCAGGGTCGCCTCCGCGCTCTCGTCCATCCGCCAGCGATCCGGCCCGACCTGGTGCGCCAGCCCCATGGTTTCCAGACGGCGCAGGCGCCCCAGCTTCACGGTGGCGAAGGCGTCCGGCGTTTCGCCCGGCGCGCGCCCAAGATCGATGACACCATCCTCTCCCGCGTCCCTCTGAAGCTGGCGGTCCAATTGAGTCCAGCGGTCGGCGTTCACCTGCCGCTCGACCGCCTGATGGATATCATGATCGGTGCGTGGTCCGAGTTCCAGCGTCACCAGATCCTGAGCACGGGCACGCATGCCTTCGCGGATATAATCGCGCGCGATCACCAGGTCGGTGCCATCTTCCGCGACGCCCCGGACGATAACGTGCAAATGGGGGTGCGCGGTGTTCCAGTGATCGACGGCGACCCAGTCGAGTTTCGTGCCGAGATCAGATTCTATCTGCCCCATCAGATCCCGTGCGAAAGCCCGCAGGTCCGACATCTCCGGCGCATCCTCGGGAGAGACGATAAAGCGGAAATGGTGACGGTCCCCATCGCAGCGTTCTGCGAAGTCCGAGGCACGGATATCGTCGCTGTCCTTGCCGAACAGGCGCGCATCCTCGCCGTCCCGCGTCACGCCCTCCCGGCGGAGATAGCGAAGGTGTGCTGCCAGCGGTGTGGCGCGCGGCGCATGCCTCACGACGCGGGCCTTGATGACGACGCCGCGTGAGCGGCTGGTCAGCAGGCGATTGGCGGCATGGGCGGCTGCCCTGCCGCGCCCGAAACTGGAGCGACGCCCGGCACTGATTTTTCCCGCGCGGGAAACCCTGCCACCGGCCCGCTGCACGGACGCCAGCACCTGCGTCACGAAAGGCCGCGCCTGCCGGGCGCGGGTGGAGCGGATGCGCCCCGGTCGAACCCGGAATTCCTCATCCCTGTTCATAAAAAATGCCCTACACCGCGCGAAAGATCGCGTCGGATCAAAGAGATGACACCTCAACGCGAGGTGCGGAAAATCCACGCACCTCGCAACGAGACCTAAAAAACCCCGGAAAACAGCCAACCCGACCGAGCCGCGATGTGCGGCCTTTTATCCAGCCCTCACTTTTTCTGTCCTTTTCCGGGGTTTTCGTGATTCACTTCCCCTGCGCCAAACCCACTCCCGGCGCGCTACGGACATGACCTGCGAAGAGCGTGGACGGAGTAAAAATCGTCTGCCCGGATCGTCTTAAAAAAATGCCCTGAGATGACGATGAAAGCGCACTTTCGCTGCCGGAAATGAAGAGCGACGCGGAAGTCCAGCCACCCGCCGGAGCAATGGAAAGCGGGATGGAGAAATGCGCGCTGAACGACGGGTCATCGATCAGCCGGGCGACAGATGCGACATAGGAAACCGTCTCGGCAGGCAATGGCCGACCAGTCGCCAGATGATCGTCATAGCGACCGGGACCGGCATTATAAGCGGCGAGAAACCCTGCATCGCCGTAGCGATCATGCAGCCATCGCAGATAGGCTGCCCCGGCCGCGATGTTGTCATGTGGATCGAAGGGATCATCCCCCAGATTGAGCGTGCGGCGGACGTCCCTCCACGTGCCGGGCATAAGCTGCATCAGACCCATCGCACCGGCGCCGGAGACCGCGTGCCGATCGCCAGCACTTTCGGCACGGAGGACTGCCCGCACCCACGCTGGCGGGATCGCGTTCCGTTCCGCCGCCTGACGCACCAGATCGTCGAAATCCTGCGCGTGGGCGATGGTCGGCGAGAGCGTTAGCGCGAGCACGGCCAGCACGCCGGCGGACATAAAAAACCGGGCGCTCATTCCCGGCCTCCTGGGCGTTTTGCAGGCCGGTTCCAGACCAGTTGCCACTCGCGGCCACCACGTCCGGCCTGGAACAGTGTGGCGCGGATCGGCTGCATGAAAGTGGGATCGTCCAGGAGCACAGAAACATACTCGCCGGCACGTTCCCCGGTGCGTTTCCATCCCGCGCCCAGCTCGGGGCCAGTATCCCCGTCACCCAGGTGAATACGATAATCCGGAGCATGCTCCGCGCCATTGTTTTCCGCTGGTACGAAGGTCAGTTCAGCATCCAGCGATAGGGTGCGCACGCGTCCGGCAAAACCATCAGCGGTGCGGGTGAAAAATCCGATCTGGCTCATGGGAAAAATCCTTTCAGACAGAGTGGGAATGACGGAAAATCCGACGACCACGTCACCGTCATTGGATGGGCGGTTCGCTCTCTTTCGCGGGCAGCATGGGCGGAGCCAGAAGCAGTCCCTTCCGCGCGGGATCATCCGGTTCCGGGAGGGGATCGAAATGCGGCGGCGGCTCCGCCTCTCCCGTCCTGACATGCACCGGCACGGCGCGTCCGATGACGGTGTCCATCGGCAGGACACCGAAATACCGCCCGTCCAGACTGGTTGGCACGGCAGCGTTCATGACGAAGACCTGCCCCGGCCCGAGACGTTGACAGCCCTGCCAGACCGGCAGGACCCGGCCCCGATGGTCGATGGGTTTCGCATCACCGACGGCCTTTCCGTCGATGGTGACATGCGCGCCGTTACGGCAGACACTCTGCCCCGCCAGTGCTGCCACAGGCTTTAGCAGCGGCACGCCGAAAGGCAGGTAGCCGCGTGTCGCCAGCAGCGTCGCCTCGCGCTCCGGCAGGCGGATGGCGACGATGTCACCTACGCGCACCGGGACCGTGGGCTGAATGCGATACAGCCCGACCGGAACACTCGCCGTTTCGTTCCAGACCCAGCGTGGCGCGGGATGAAATGCCAGCGAGGCACCGACGCCGAGCACGGCGAAATACGTGGTAAAAAACCAGCCGCGCCGGGTCATGACGCCGCCCTCCGGCGCAGCCACGCCTCGTGGCGCTCTGACGTGTAGGGACGCGGCTCCTGCGCCGCCGTGAGCCGGTGATGCAGATGCCGCCAGTGATCGGGACAGGCGGCGACAGGATCGATCCCCAACGCCTCCACGCCGTCGATAGCCTCCAGCACCCGGCGCACTTTTGGCCAGCCGCTCTGGCGCAGCAGGCTCTCGCCGCCGGGACGAACAAAGGGCACGGTCTGGCATGCTTCCTGCGCCCCGACGGCGCGCACGATGTCGATGCAGGACACCACAGTGCCGAAATCGTTCGCGGCCCAGCGGATGAAAGCGAACACGCTGTCCGGCGTGAAGCTCATCAGCCTGCGCCGACGGTCGAGAATGAGATCCTCTATGGGATGACCGAACCGGACCCAGTGCTCGATGCGCTTCTCGATCCAGGTCAGTTCGACCGTGGTGAGCACATCGCCCCGTAGCCGGAAAGAACAGTCGGTCATGGGACACCGACCATGCGATCCGCGACCGCTTCCCGAGCCTCTTTTTCCCGTCTCACCGGGGCTATCGGGAAGGTGTCCGAAAGGCCGGAATCCCCTACATAATAAGTTATTATATAAGTTATATAAGTTAAGAGGCCGATTCCGCCTTCAAAACCAATGGGTTGCGCCGTTTTTCGCCAATGGTCCGACGATGAATCCGCCAACGGTCCCACGATATGATGCGCCGCCGGTCCGACGACAGGTTTCACATCGTTATCCACAGTCCCAGTGGATTGACTCGTTGGAGCGGCGCATAAAACTCCCAGTTTTCCGCCAGAAATGACACGAAACGTGTAACCTGGAACCGTGCGGGCGAGGGCTATGGCACGGATTTTGGCGGCGAAGTCGCGACGCCGGGTCAGGCTGCCCGAGCGCGCATGCAGGTCCGCCAGATCGAAGCACCATCCCTCCTTCTGTCGCCCGGCATGGCGTCGCGCCAGGCGGTAAAGCCACCGCTCCAATCCCCCGCCAAGACGGAAATAGGCAGGGTCGACGCTCAGGACGCGGGAACGGTCGCAGGCGGCCTCCATCAGCCAGTCCGCCAGCGTCAGGGCCACCCCATCCTCACGGGAAATCCGGACGTCACTGATCCAGGTAAACGGCTTCTCCCGCCAGTCCGCGCCATTGCGGATGTTGGTAGCGACGGTCGTGGCCGCCAGACGCCCGAGCGCGCCGTGCAGGCGCCGATACTCGTTCGCCCCCGTCGCCCAGCCCAGATCCTGGAACAGACGCCAGGGCGTGAAGCGCACATGGCGCGATACCCACAGGTCGTGGTTCAGGGCATCGACGATCTGTCCGGTCAGCCACAGCAGCACGTCCGCATCCCAGATCGTGGCCATGCCCGATCCGTCCGGTGCCGACACCGTCACACTGGCATGCCGCGCCTCGTAATCGACGGGGATGACACGCGGCGTTTTCCCCAACGGGAAGAACGGGCGGCCCATTAGATCGCGGACGTCGCGGGGCCTTGCCGCCCCCGTGACCACGAAGCGGCGGTCGGGCTGACGCCAGCTATCGGCGGCTGGCATCATCGTCCGGCACTCCGCTGCGCCTTGCGAGCCCTGGCCTGCAAGCGGATGATATAGGCGCGGGGATCGGCCGGCATGGGAATGCCGCCACCATCCCCGGTGGACAGCCGGACGTTTAGATCGGCCCAGGCGCAGAGATCTTCCACGGCATAGACGATCCGGCCGCCAAGCTGGCGGTAGAGGGGACCGGTGCCGCAACTCCGGTGTTTTTCGAGGGTGCGGATGGACAGGCCAACGAAATTGGCCGCGTCCGGGGTGCGCAGATAGCGCGGTGGCAGAGTCGGCTGGACACGCATGGGGTCTTCCTCCCGGTGGATCGGGCCGCGTGCGGAATGTCGCGGCTCATGGGAGGACGCTGCCGGAGAATGAGCTGTGGGGAGGGATGACAAAGTTCAGGCCGCCAGACTGTCACCCCCCTGCTTCAGCCCCTGAAGGAGGGCGATGTGGCCGCCGTTCAGATAGAAGTCGGCACCGTCGAGGTCGCGGTAGAAAGCCCGGTGCCATGAGCTGGCACGCCACTCATTGCGGGACAGGTGCAGGATGCGCTCGCCGTAGATGCCGGCTGCGATCCGGCGCGCTGTCACCCCCGTGCGCCGGCCTTCGGCGATGCAGAGCATGCGGATCTGGCGCAGTTTCTGCTGGGGACTCAGGCGCAAGCTGGAAGGAAGAGGACCGGGCGCCTGGCTGGCAAGCAGGCGGCCGAAGCGTGCAACGCAGGCCAGACGGGTCGGGAGGTGCCCGTCATCGATGACGAACCAGGTTCCTGACGCATCGGGCTGCCGATCGACGACTATGACAAGGCGCAGCGGACCCGCCGCACTGTCCAGCACGAGATGGATGCCATCGGGACCATCATGTCGTGCCCGCTCGTATGGCGTGAGACGGGACAGGATGTCACCCCCATCGCCACGCACGGCAACCTCCGGCGCGATGTCCGGATCCCAGAATGCGGGGGCAAGCCAGGCGGGGAGATCAGGATCGACAGGGAAAACGCAACCCCCAGCGACGAGCAAAAGCGCGCCATGCCTCGGCGTCAACCTTGCCCATCGTCATGGTTGCTGCATGATCGCGCCGGTAGGCCGGATTGTGTCGCAGCCATTCCTGGGCGAGACCGGCAGAGTCGAGCCCGGCGTAGGCGCGACGAAGGGGTGCGGCATCCCACGGCCGGATTGTCGGCACGTCCCCCTCCCCCGATATGTCATGGATTCGACCCAGTATCCGGTGCGGAACCGGAACGGATAGTCCCGAAGACTCAGGGAGGTGATCCCAAACATATCCGGCAAGGTCCGGGTAGTTTCGATATTGAGGGGTAATTCACGCCAGATGGGCCGGAAACTTCGGTTTCCGCGACATCACGTGATGCCCATAGCGCATCACGGGAGAAGGCGTTTGACGTCCGTGTATTATAATACGTAGCGCGATAATACACAAATCGTTCCTATCCTGCGGATGGACATCCGAGGACTTTTCGGCGCGAACGTGAGGCGCCTGCGGCGCGCCGCCGGTCTCAGCCAGGAGGCCCTGGCGGAACGGATGGGCGTGGACCGCGCCTATATCAGTTGGATCGAGACCGGGCGCCAGAACGCGACGCTGCTTTCGCTGTGGCATGCGTCGCAGGCACTGGACGTGCGGCCGGCCGCGCTACTGGACGAAAGTCACTTCCCGACGGACGATCAGAAATAGGCTTCCTCACCCTGCCGTATCCGCCCTCAATGGGGCGGTGGCGGCCTGTGTGATTCGATACGGGTCTGTTGTGCAAGCGCCTCTTTGAGTTCGCGCTCGATCTGTCGGCGCTCGCGTTTGCTGAGATGAAAGCTGGTCAGTTCGGCGCGCAGCATCTGGATATGGTCGTGTAGCGTGGTCATCGTCCTGTTCCTTTCGTTTCTCGAAGACAGGACGGACGGCTCATGCCGGGGCGGACCGGGTCAGGGATCGCCGCAGGCGACCGGCTCGCCGGCGCGTGGGGGAGCCGATTTTGCTCGGCGTGCCCGGCACGGGTGCGCCGGGCAAAATTGGGGGGACCACGCGTCCTTGACGCGGTGCGCCCTCGCGCATGGTACAATGGGAAGGCTGAGGGAAAGCCTCGTGTTCCTCCTGCGTCTCACGTCGGGCGACCAGCGCTGTCGCCCGCGCCCCGGAAGAGCACCCGGAAAAAAGACCCAGAAGGCCCCGCCCGGAGAGACCGGGCGGGGTTGGGTGTGGGAGGTTCAGTCCCCGTTCCGGCTGCGGGGCCGGGTCCAGATCAGGGAGTAACCCTCGCCGTCCTCGTCGGTGAACAGGTTGGCGAAGATCGGGGCGGCGAAGGAAGGATCATCCAGCTTCAGGCTCAGATAGGTGCGCCCTTCGCTGGAGCGGCGGGTCCAGGCCGCACCGAGTTCAATCCTGCCCAGATAGACGCGGTAGTTGGGGGCGTTGTCGTTGGGACGGTTGGTTTCGGCCACCAGCCGGACGTTGCGGGCCTGCAGGGCCAGGGTGACGATTTCGCCTTCGAAGCCTTCGCCCACCTTCTTGAAGGAACCGATGTTAGCCATTGTCGTATCTCCATGCTGTTATCGGGCCGCGACCACCGTGGCCTCGATGGCGATCGACCAGCCGGAGGCGAGCGGCAGAGCACCCCGCAGGGGCCGCAGCGCAGCGGAGGACGGCAGGGCCGGAACTTTCTTGTTTCGCGAGGAATGGCGGCGCAGCCGTCAGGGGAAGAAAGTTCTGGAACGCCGTTGCGGCCAGCCGATCGAGGCGCAGCCGGTCTTCGGCTAGATCAGCCATCCGACAGAGGCCATGGTGTGCGAACCCGCCAGCCCCATGGAGAGACGATGCCGGCATGACTGGTCCGTCAGGTGGGGGACGATGCGATCTGGCGCGAGACTGTCACGCTGCCACTGTTGTAAACTGGCCCCATCTGGTGGTCGTTTTTGCCGTCCCCGATATTACGCCCCCTTTTCACCCGCTCATGGGCAGGGTTACTCGTGCGGTGCTACAGGCCCCCGCTCCCGGCACAGGCGCATCCTTTCAAAGCGGGCTGGATGATCCCTCGTTCGCTGCCTGCCGTCCCGCCGGTTCTCCGGGCGGGGCCTTCCGGGGGGTGGGCGAACTTGCTTCCCGCCATCAGGTGCGCAGGAACTGGGGAGCCCGACGTCATTGCGGATCAGTCGTCTGGCAGCAGATGTCAGGCCGCTTTCATGAAACAGTCATGGGAATAGCGCTCACGCGCCACTCCCTTTCTGGAACCTCCAGACCGGGATGCCCATCTGCTTGGCCTTGTCGGCCAGATTGTCCTGAATGCCAGATCCGGGGAACACCATGACGCCTACGGGCAGGACTTTCAGCAGGGCGTCATTGCGCCGGAACGGGGCGGCCTTGCCGTGCCGGTTCCAGTCCGGCTTGAAGGCGATCTGGGCGACCTGCCGGTGATCGGCCCAGCGGGAGGCGATGAATTCCGCCCCCTTGGGTGAGCCGCCGTGCAGCAGCACCATATCGGGATGCTTCTCGCGCACCTTGTCCAGACGGTTCCAGATCAGAAGATGGTCCTCGTAATCAAGCCCGCCAGTCACTGCGACCTTTGGTCCGCGGGGCACGAGCAGTTCCGTTTCGGCTTTACGGCGGGCGTTGAGAAAATCACGGCTGTCGATCATGGAGGCCGTCAGGGTGCTGCGACTGACCAGCGAACCGGAGCGTGGCCGCCAGGGTGACATCGTCAGGCGTTCGAACTGGTCGCAGGCGAGGTCGCGGAATATCTCACAGGCATTGCGTCGCTCCAGCAGGGTCAGCCCCTCGGCAATGAGGCGCTCCAGTTCCACCGAGCGTATCTCGCTGCCATCCTGTTCCTGCTGGCTGCGTTTCTGCGCCTGCTCATTGCGGTCAAGATCCCGCTCCACCTGCCCGACCATGCGGTGGAAGACGTTGACCGTGGACCAGAGCAGCGGTTCGAGATCGGGTTCCAGCCGGGTTTCGGTCAGTGTAGCTGACAGGGCATCGAAGATATCGGCCACCGCACCCTCGATCTGGCTGGCGTCAGGCAGCGGCCTTGGGTCCGGCTCGTCTTCAAAGGGACGATGGCCGTAAAGCTGGAGTTCGGCCAGCACATGGGCGGTGGAAGATGTGGCGTGTACGGGTTCGAAATCGTCCTGTGTGCGGGTCATGGGTCTGTCCTCCGGTTCTGGCCGCGCCCCTCGCGGCCTTTCCGGGGGCGGATAGCGGCAGACGAAGGCCGGGCCGGAACCGCGCAACGCGCGGCCGGAACGCAGTGAAGGATGGCAGGGAGACGGCTATTTTGCTTCGCGATGCAAAGCGCGGCACGCGCGGCGGAAAATAGCCGTCTCCGCCATTGAAGGCCCGGCCTGGCTGACGCCCGCTCCCCTTCCTGAAAGGCCGCGGGCGCGCCCCATCCGGAAACAGGACAGCCCCGTGCTACACGGGAAAGAAGGAGACCCTCACCTCCTTCCCGGCCCGCCTCAGTGCGTAACCGGATGCAGAAACCGCGCCACGTCCTGAGGGGCAAGCTGGGGATGCAGGATCGCCCGCATCGCCCCACGCCCGAGATAGCGGAGATCATCGTTGAAATCCGCCAGACGCGGTGACAGCACGAGGCACTCGATCCCGGCTTCCTGCGTCCGGGCCTGCAGGGCCGTCACCGCATGGTCCCCGGCCGGGTCGTCATCGCGCAGCACGTAGAGGCGGCGCAGCGCGGACGGAAACGTCATGGCGGCGAGATGCGCCGAGGACAGGCAGGCGGCCAGTGGCAGATCGGGCATGATCTCATGGAGCGAGAGCACCGTCTCGATCCCCTCGCCCACCGCCTGAACGTCGGACACCGCGCCAAAGCGCACGGCATTGCCAAGCAGGTCGCCCATCGCCCGGCGGGGCATGGCGACGGGTGCCTTGCCCTTTCCATCCCGCGCCAGCCAGGTGCGATGGATGCCGGTAACACGGCCATCCAGGTCGGTCACGGCGGCAATCAGCGCGGGCCAGGTCTGGGTCGGACTGTCGGCATCGGCCCGGTAGTAGCAATTCGGGTGCAAACGCAGGGATGACAGGTCTGGCAGGTGGGTCAGATCACGATGCCGCAGCCAGGTTTCCGCCAGT
>NZ_JABJWD010000004.1:0-17208 GCF_013155425.1 Gluconacetobacter entanii
AAACCAAGCCGCTAAACTCAAGAACTTTCTGCCCCCGAAGCGGTGAACGGGGATATAGGCCCCTCACCAAAAACCGTCAATCCAAAAATGCACTTTTTTCGAAAAAACAATCTCCGCCTGAATTCGGATCGCGGTTAACTGCCGATTTCGACGGGCATCTTTTTATCGTCCCCTTACCAGCAGCACCAGACGAAGTGGTATAATATAACAATAATCCGTTGGGCAGGATAACTGCTATTATCAAAATCAGCGCAGACCCTGCCAAAGACGGCCCGTAATATGCGGCCATCGGGGAGCGGCCGCCGTAGCTGTTACGCCGTACTGCCCCAATCCATGTTCCATTCAAGGCAAGAGACGCACAAACCGATGCAACCTGCTCCCAAGGCAACACTTCTCACGCGGCTCAATGAACAGATCGCCGTCAAGATGACCTTCATTTTTGGAAGCATCTGGTGCGTTTACGCCTTCCTTGTCTTCTCCCTGATCCCGCTTGCCGCACCGGGATGGCAGAATACCCTCCTTTATATCAGCAACTGTATCCAGCTTGTGGCGCTTCCGGCGCTTATGGTGGGGAATGCGGTCCTTAGCCGCGCCTCCGACCAGCGCGCGGCAGAGGATCATCAGGCGCTGGTCGAAATCCTCAATGATGTCCGGGCCGAGGTCGCGGCGCTGAAAACCATGACGTCTGGCATTGCGCAGAAAACGGACGAAGCCGCAAAACATCCTTCCTCGGAAATGGTGTCCTTTGCCAATGAGGCCATCATCAACCTTGGTGAGGCGGAAGCCGCATCTTCGAAGGACGATCATCCCAAATAGGACAGGCCCCGGGCTCTATTGCAATCCGGCCAGTACGGAGAGTTCATCAAGCAGCCCCACAGCAAATGAGCCTGTACCAACCGCCTGCACGCGCTCCGCCGCGACAGCATAGGTTGCATGCGCGGCGCAGGCCGCTTCCGCCGCCGTATCGCTGACGGGCAGGAACGCGGCGACCAGGGCGCCAAGGGCGCAGCCTGCGCCCGTAACCCGCGTCAGGCGGACATCCCCGCCTTTTACCGCAAAAATTGTGGCGCCCGATGCGATGTAATCCGTGGCTCCGCTGACGGCCACCACTGCCCTGCTCTGGCTGGAGAGGGTCTGTATATGCCGCAGGGCGTCATGGGATCCGTGCGCGGTTTCAACCCCCCTGCCCCCGGCATCCGCCCCGGCAAGGGCCATCAGTTCGCTGGCGTTTCCCCGGATCACCGCCGGGCTAAAATCCAGCAGCCCCAGGACGATCCGGTCATATTCCGCACTGCCCGCCCCAAAGGCCACGGGATCAAGCACCCACGGGATGCCTGCATCATGCGCACAGGCCGCCACACGCCGGACATCCTGCGGGGATGAGGACATCAGTGCGGCGGTATTGATCCACACCGCCGCCGCAGAACCACCAAATGCCTCAGGCCAGCCAGGTGCGGTTCCTATGGCTGGAGCCGCCCCGACGGCAAGCAGCACATTGGCGCTCAACGTTGCGGCCACATAATTCGTCACGCCATATATGAACGGTGCGCGCTGGCGTATCCCGGCGAGCCTGCCACGCACTACCGGGTCCTCCCATGACACTGTGATCATCGACATTGCGGCACTCCCTGCGCATCAGTGTTGCCCGACATGGGGCCCTGCGGACTGTCGGGCCAAAAACTTCATGAATTCATTGTCATATATCGTTTATTGCCAGCCGGAAGGACAGATCGGCACTTGCCTTTTGACGACGATGGCACGACAAATAGGATACTCCCCGGTATTCGAGGCCGTGAGAGGGTATCGCACCTGTCCCGCGCCATGCCGACCTGCCGCCGTTTTTTTCAGGAACATATTGTGCGTCCAGTCTTCTTCTGCATTCCAGCCCTCCTGCTGGCTGGCCTTGTTACCACACAGACCGCCCGGGCTGCTGACGCACTGGGACAACCCATGGCCAGGCTGTGCTTTTCGCTGAAGTCCGTTGCCGTCGCGGGGGGCTATAGCTGGGGCAAGGGACGGCTGTTCTATGGAACGCATTCCTATCCCGTCCGGATCCGTGGCGGCGGTGCGGTGGGAATCGGGTATTCCCACATCCGTGGCGATGGTTCCGTCTATAACCTGACGCGCCTGCCGGACCTGAACGGAACCTACTGGGCGGTGAAGGCCGAAGCGACCATGGCGCGCGGCGGCCACTGGGCGGTGATGGAAAACAACAACAACATCAACATAAAGGTGTCCGCCCATACCAGTGGCGCCCATCTTTCGGCGGCAGTCATGCGCCTTACCCTCAAGGTGGACCCAAGTCTGGGCGACGATGTGAGTGGAGAGGGAAAATCCTGCAAGATGGCGCTGGCGCAGTATCACCTTCACTAGGGCCTGTCTGCCTGCCGCATGCCACAATGGCCCCGCCCCTGTATCGAGGGACGGGGATGGGATATGCTCAGGCTTTCATCCCAGCAGAAGCAGGTCATCCCCATGAGCGATACCCCACGCCACCTGAACATCAGCAAGATACTGGGGGGCCGTCCCTCCCCTGATGGCAGCAAGGTTGTCCTGGAAGTCGAAGATGGGGATGGCGCGAAACTGCATCTGTCCGTGCCGCCGGCGCAGCTTGTCAACTGCCTGCCCCTGTTTGCCAAGCTGGCTTCGGACTGTCAGGCCATTGGCGGGGGGAAGCCCAACCCGGTCTATGACGTCACGCAATGGGAACTCGGCACCGACAGGTCGCGACAGGAGGTGTTCCTGTCCCTGAACCTGCCGCCGGGTGGCAGACTGACCTTCCACCTGCCCGCCCCCGCGCCGCAGGGCATTTACGAAACGCTGGGACAGATGCTCCGGGTTCAGGCGCAGATCTCCTCCTCCACGCACTGAACGTCCCGGCCCGCGCGTCATGCGGCCGGCATCGTGGTGTCCTGGTGCATCAGGACATCCCGATACAGGCCCGGCGTGTTTTCCAGTTCGGAAATACTGCCATCCTGCACGATATGCCCGTGATCCATCACCACAATCCTGTCGAAACCCTGCAGGGTGGACAGGCGGTGGGCCACGGCGATGACGGTCCGCCCCGCCTGCAGGCGATCAAGCGCGTCCTGCACGTGCTTTTCGCTCTGGCTGTCCAGTGCGCTGGTCGCTTCGTCAAGGATCAGGATCGGGGCGTTGCGCAGAAAGGCACGCGCAATGGCAATCCGCTGACGCTGCCCCCCGGACAGCATGACGCCGCGCTCCCCCACGATGGTATCGAACTGCTGCGGCATCGCCATGATGAAATCGAGGCACCCTGCCGCAGAGGCCGCGGCAATCACCTGCGCGTCGCTTGCCGTGTCGCACCCGTAACGGATATTGTCGCGCACGGAACGACGCAGTAACGCCACCTCCTGCGCGACAACGGCCATGCAGCCACGCATGCTGTCTTCGTCAAGGTCAAGGATGTCGATCCCGTCAATCAGGATCTGCCCCTCCTGCAGGAAACGCTGCCGCTGCAGCAGGGCCAGCAGCGTGCTTTTTCCCGACCCCGACTGCCCCACAAGCCCGACGCGCGTGGCGGCGCGGATTTCAAGGTTGAAATGCGACAGGACCGGCTTCCCCCCGGGATAGGAAAAACATGCATCGCGTATGCTGACATGGCCACGCGCGCGTTCCGGCAGGCTGCGCGAGGGCAGAGGATGGCTGGCGGTTTCATGCGGCAGCAGGAGTTTTTCCAGCGTTTCCGACAGGCGCGAGACATGCTGCACCGCCTCCACCAGCGCGAAGGCAAGATCGCGGGTGCAGTTGAGGATGACAAACCCCAGCGTCGTCACCATGACCACGTCGCCAATCGTCGCGCGGTGCAGATGCCACAGCATCACGACCCAGAACAGCAGTCCACCGGTCATGAGCATCGTCAGGCCGGCATGGAACATCCTGAGTTTTTCAAGGTAGCGCAGGGAGCGGCGATGTAGTCCGGTCTCGTTGCGGATACGCTGGCCCATGCGCAGGCATTCACGCGCGGTCATGCCATAGGCCCGCACCAGCGGCATGTTGTTGACGATGTCCAGCATCTCCCCATCGTTTTCCGCCGCCTGCGTCGCATAATCACGATGCAGGCGGCGTCCCCTGGTGCCAAGCAGGAAGATGACCAGGCCCGCCCCCACCGTCATGCCCACGATCGACAGCGCCATCCACGGACTGACGGTCACCAGCATCCCAATGGACATGAAGATGTTCAGCGTGGAGGGAAGCAGTGTCCAGGCCATCTGGTTTTCAAGGCTGAAGACCGCATTCGCCGCCGTGGAAATACGCGCGGACAGGGCGCCGGACATGCGTTCGGAGAAATAGGCGACGGAATGCCCGGTCAGGTAGCGGAACAGGTCGCGGCGGATATCGCCCCCGACCTGCACGAACAGGCCGGACGCCATCCATCCCGCCACGCGCCATGCACAGCCATCGAGGAAAATGACCCCGCAGAACACCCCGACCATGGACCACACCACCGCCATGTCCGGCCGGGGGGATGCGGCCATCGCATTGACCAGATGGCGGATGATGTAGGATGTGCTGACCCCGCATGCCATCGCAAGCGTCACCATCGCCATGACCAGCAGGTGCGCCCACCGGTGGCGGCGGACATACCACCCCATGAACCGGGCCGGATGATGGCGCAGGCCGGCCATCACCCCATCGGGGATGGTCACGTCGGAAGGTTGTCTCTTGTCCATATATGTCCTTACTGGGTCGAGCCATTGGTTTCATGGACGGTGGCCGTCGCCAGATGCGTTGCAAGCGCGCTTGGAATGCGCGGATCCCTGTCCTTGCTGAGAATGGGCGGCGTCAGGTACAGCACGCCCTGCGGGAACGCCATGAGGACCCTCCTGTTGCGCAGGAAATCCATGCCCAGAAGGTTGTATTTCGCCTTTTCCACATTCACGTCGAGGGCGCGGTCCTTCCATTCCCCGATCGTCACATTGTCAAAATGGTGCCGGTGCCCGACCAGGATGCGTCCCACCACGGTCCGCACATGCGGGTCATCGTGCAGCGTGGCATGGGTCAGGCCCACCGTGCGCGCATCCTTCTGCCGAACGACCGATGCATTGGATCCCGGCTCCACCTCCAGCCGCAGGGGAATGTCCCCGACCTTCAGTTCCACCCCCGTCAGCACGCCCCTGGCGTTGGGAATCAGCGTGACCGGCGTCACCCCCGCGCCCAGCCATTGCGCCATGGCGGTGCATCCCGGCGCATCGGACAGGCGAAAGAGGATCATCCGCTTTGCCACGAAATCAAGCAGCACATCATAATTGCTCAGCACACTGTAGCCGATAATGCCCAGCACCGGCTGGTCATTTATGGTCTCCAGCCTGTCCCCGACCACGATGGCAGGCACATTGTCGGCCTCACCCTGTGCAATATGCAGGGACTTGATCGTCGTTGCGAAGGAATAGCTCTGCCCGGCGATGGTCTGAAGCTGGAACGTCCTGCCAACGGGGTAATTCATGACAGGGTCGGCAAATACCCCGATATCTTCCTGCGTGAAGCTGACATAGGCCAGGCCGGACTTTCCATTGATTTCCACAGGAATGACCGGACTGCCGCTGTGGGACATCAGCGGCACGTCCATGACATGGGCCACGCAATGCGCAGGCAGCACATTGTCGATCATGTCTTCGGCACGGGCGGGCACATGGGCCGCCACCAGCACAGAGCATGCAACAAGCAGCCACCCCGCCCCGCGCCACCATGCGTACCGCCGATCGTGTTCAGCAGCAGGCGGCCAGGAGACGGAAGGATGCGACAAGCGGGAATCGCGGCCCGAACGGGTAATATGGCTGGGGAGCATGCTGCACGACGGGACTTTGCTGCGTTTTGAAACCGCTGCAGCCTAGCACGAAATGCATGCAGTGGCAGGCCATGAAATCCCCCGTCACCGCCCCCTGCGCCATCGGGGGCCTTATCAGGCGCGGTCGGGCACAGGGGCGGAAAGGAAGCGCCCGTCCCCATCGCGTCCCTGCACACAGGGCGGTGACACATGCCACTGCGCCCCACATTCAGGCGCAGCCATTACGGCCGGGACGGGCGACACGGACAGGGCGTAGGCATTGTTGATGCCCCCGGCGAAAAAGAACCCCAGCGCGCTGAGTGCCATGCATCTCATCTCGTGCCTCCCTGCCTGAAAGAACGGTATATCCCTCCAACGCCCAATTTTTGGAATCGTTCACACCCGACTGTAAAAATACGAACCTCTGCTGCACGCCGGAATGGGGATCAATGCGTCATGCGCAACATCTTCCTTATCCGCATGCAGATTGCCTGGCGCAGCCCCAGCAGCCAGACCTGTATGCTCCATCCCCGTGCCTGATGGTTGAACGGCCCCCTGCCCCCCCGCACCCGGTCGGAAGGATGGAACAGGGTCGGTTCGCACAGTTCGATGGCACGATGGTCGCGCGTCAACTGCCGCTCCATGCCCAACTGGCTGACGCACCATCCGATGACCCCGGGCATGAAGCGCGTGGCAAGGGAAAAAAGTTCGGTCGTGCCGGTAATGAACAGTTCGGAATGATTGCTGCGCGCGGCAAGCCAGATCCCTTCGGCCGCGACCTCAGGCTGATAGATCGGCTTGGCCGGGCGGGCGGGCCATCCCATATGGCTCAGCGCATGACTAAAAAAGGGCGTGTTCATCGCCGCAGGGAAAACCGAGCATATGCGCACATGACTTTTTTCAAGGCGCAGTTCCCCGCGGATCGCCTGCGTAAATGAACGCACCGCCCCCTTCGCCCCGGCATAGGACGACAGCAGCGGCACACCGTGAAATGCAATGGCGGAGCAGACATTGACGATACACCCCTGCCCGCGCGGGCGCATATGCCGCAGGGCGATGCGCGTCCCGTTGACCGTGCCGTGGTAGGTGACATCGGTCACGCGCTGGAACTCATTTTCACGCACATCGTCAAAACGTCCGTAAATGCCGGTGCCCGCACAGTTGATCCAGACATCAACCGGCCCCAGTTGCGAAATGATGCTGTCTGCCGCCGCCTCCAGCGCGGCGGTATCCGTCACATCCGCTTCCACGATCGCAGCGCACCCGCCCTGGTCACGCACGTCCTGCGCCGTTGCCTGCATCGCGGGAAGACCACGGGCAATGATGCCGACTTTCCAGCCATGGGAGGCAAAAAGCCGGGCCGTGCATCGGCCGATTCCTGATGAACCGCCGGTAATGATGACAACTTTTTCTCTAGAATCGTGCAATTTACCAACCTTGACGCGTTTTACAGACGGGACATCAAAAAAATTGTCCCACCGGACATAGTCATACCTGCGGGACATGCACAACATGTCCCTGTCCCGGCATCCACATGTCATCATTCACAGAAAAATAAAGTGAAAATATGGCCCCTTCACTTCCTGCCGGGCCGTCTCATGCGATTGCCTTGCCGCCCCGGAACATCATGAGCCACACGAAAAACGCATGGACATGCTGGAGCCAGGCTGCTGTGGCCATGGCTTTTCTCTCCAGACATTGGCGTAGTTTACTGACGGAATCCTCACACGACATACGCTACCCATCCGCATATATGCCATTGGATATGCCAAGAAGGGCCGATGCGACATGTATCACCGGGATACCCGATCCCTGCAACCATGCCACTGACGATCCGGTATGGGCTGCATCTGATTTCTTGGGTCTGAGAAAATGGATCTCGATGTCGTAGATTTCCTGACCGAAGTGCAGGCTCTGGCACAGGGACCGGACAGCAGCATTGTGCTTTGTCATCCCCTCCCCAAGGTCATCCGGCCTGCATCGGAAATGGAACATGCAACCAGACAAATCATCCAGCCATGCAGATGACCATGAAAACATGGCCAGATCCGCGCATATCGTAGATATCCAGCATCTTGAAACTATCGCAGGTTGCTGCTGGCACGCAGCCATTACGGATGGCATTAAAGAAGTCAAAGAGATGATCAATTTGATCGTAACTTCCAGAAATGATTGCTACAGCCCCATCACTGATGGATTGAATATAAAATCTATCTCGTAGATATAAGTAAATATTATCAGAAACAATATACAGAACCAATACAACGACAGAAACAGGGGCCGCGATATGATCGAATGTGTCCTGAACTATACGTTCTGCGTTTTCAGCACTTCCTGCCCCATGCTGGCATGTATTGCCAATAATATGGACCGACAGGGATACGGCTTTGCGACCGACTGCATTCGCCGCAAGGATCTGGGACGCTGGCAGAACCATCCGTAACGAAAGCTGCATAAACGGTAGATGCCCGATCCTGTCGCATCTGGGCTTACAAAAGTCCGGCAAATCAATATTGAAAAAAGAATCACACCGCAGATTTAATAAGAACATTACAGGAACAATGGCTTGCTCTCCGGGAGAGATTCTGCCATTAAGGCGTAGAAAGTCCCAGTTCATCAATATCGGAAACACCTTCATGCCCACGCGAACAGAATTCAGTCTCCTGCGTGACCGGGCAGGTCTTACGCTACATCAGGCGGCAGAGGAACTGGGGCTGGGGGAACGGACGATATATCGTTACGAGAACATGCCCGGCGCGGCGAGCCGCACGGCACTCAAGCTGCTAGGCCATATCGCCAATGAACGGCTCCGCACGTTCGAAAAGGAAAGGGTCAACTTTCGCTTCATTGACCTGTTCGCCGGTATCGGTGGTCTCAGGATCGGCTTTGAAGAGATTGGCGGTCGATGCGTCTTCACTTCGGAGTGGGACCGGTTCTCTCGACAGACCTATGCACTGAATTATCCGGACAACCACGAAATCAGTGGGGATATCCGGCCGTTTGCCGATGATCCATCACTGATCCCCGAGCACGATGTTCTCCTTGCCGGCTTTCCCTGCCAGCCTTTTTCGATTGCGGGTGTTTCCAAGAAAAATTCGCTGGGCAGACCCCATGGCTTCCTGTGCGACACACAGGGAACCCTGTTTTTTGATACGGCCCGGATCATCGCCCATCATCGGCCAGCGGCCTTTCTGCTGGAAAATGTGAAGAATCTGGAACGGCATGACAAGGGGCGTACCTTTGCCACCATCATGCACGTTCTCCAGGAAGAACTTGGTTATCACGTCCAGACGCGGGTGATCAGCGCAGCTTCCTGGGTTCCGCAGAAGCGGGAACGTATTTTCATCGTAGGTTTTCGTGAAAAAACAGGGTTTGATCTCGCGTCCCTGACGATTCCACCTGCAGAACAGGGACCCCGGCTCGGTTCGATCCTTCTGCCTCATGATGAGGTGGACCCGAAATATACCCTCACGGAACATCTCTGGGCCTATCTCCAGAATTACAAGGCCAAACATGCTGCGGCCGGTAACGGCTTCGGTTTTGGGCTGTTCGGGCCAGATGATGTCGCCCGGACGCTATCAGCCCGATACCACAAGGACGGCTCCGAGATCCTGATCAGACAGGAAGGGAAACGTCCCCGTCGCCTGACACCGCTGGAATGTGCACGTCTGATGGGGTTTGACCGGGGCGGGCGCCGTTTCCGCATTGGCGTTTCAGACACCCAGGCCTATCGCCAGTTCGGAAATGCAGTCGTGGTGCCGGTAATCGAGTTCCTGGCCAATGCGATGAAGCCCCATATCCGGTCTGCCCTCGCGCGGCAGTCTGCCGTGCCGGTATGGTCCCAACCTGATATTCCGGGGCTGCCTCATGCGCGTCAGCAGGTCGCCGTTGCCTGATATCGTCTCACCCGAACAGCGGAGCCGGATGATGGCCGGCATCCGCGGGAAAGATACGAAACCGGAAATGGTCCTGCGAAAAGGCCTGCATGCCCTTGGGTTCCGCTTCAGACTGCATGACAGAAAGCTGCCGGGTACGCCGGATCTGGTGTTTCCAAGATACGGCGCCATCATTTTCGTCCATGGCTGCTTCTGGCACGGCCACGATTGCCATCTTTTCCGTCTTCCGGGTACCCGCACCGAATTCTGGCACAGCAAGATCGAGCGTAACCGGACTGTCGATGCCCGGACTGTCGTGGCGCTACGCGACTCCGGCTGGCGCGTCGGAACCGTATGGGAATGTGCAATACGGGGAAAGGGACGCATCCCGCTGGAGGATGTCCTTGACACCTGTGCGTCATGGCTGAAATCGACAACAGCCGAACTGGAGATAAGGGGCAGTAACACGTGAAACGCGGACAGCTTTCAGACCAGTTCGAGGGTGTCGTCGCAAAAAGACTGACCGAGGTTGAAACCCGACCAGATAGATCAAACCAGCATGAACTCAATGGTTCACTACCTTTACGGAAGCTTCTTGGAGATGATGACCGGCGCAATATTTCCGCCCGGTTCATATGGCTGGGTGAAGAACAGGCAGCCGTTTCAGTCGATGGGGTACTGAGCTGGTATGATGCCCGCCGGAGACATCCAACCCGCACGGAATACCGCCTCTATTACAGTTCCAATGAAGTGACCGAAATCATGGCACCGGGGGATATATTTTTCCTTGCCATGCGCAAGGACGGTAGTGCCCTCCTGATCATTGTACCAGCAGGTAGCACCGTACAGAACCAGTTGTTCTGGCTTTTTGGTCTCGACAATCTGTCCGGAACCAGTTTTTCCTTTCAGGAAATAGAAGGATCCCATGATCCGGAACTGAATTTCGCAGCCCGTTATATCCTGGATGAACTGGGCGTGGAACCGGCGGAACCGGAAGCAGACACACTTGATACACTCATTGAACCATTCGGTCTTAGGTTTCCCACCACACGGGTCTTTTCTGATCTTGCGCGCAGATCCCTGCCGCATATCTCTGCGCGGGACAACCCCGATGACGCCTTGGTCGCATGGATGGAACGTGAAGAACAGCTATTTCGCAGGCTAGAACGCCGGATCGTAGCCGAAAAAATCAATGCCGGGTTTCATAGTTCCGACGGCGCGGATGTAGACGGTTTTCTCAGTTTTTCACTAAGCGTGCAGAACCGGCGCAAAGCCCGTGCGGGTTCCGCGCTGGAAAATCATCTCGAGGCAGTTTTTCAGGGAAACGATATCCGGTATGTACGTGGCGCCGAAACAGAAAATCGCAATAAACCCGATTTTCTGTTTCCTGATAAGAAGGCCTATATAGATCCTGCATTTCCGGCTGACAGGCTGACCATGCTTGGCTCAAAATCAACACTCAAGGACCGCTGGCGTCAGGTTCTGTCAGAAGCGGTCCGTATCAGCCAAAAGCATCTTCTCACCTTGGAACCCGGTATTTCTGAAAACCAGACCGATGAAATGCAGGCCAAAGAACTTCAGCTTGTTTTGCCAGAAACACTGCACGCGACCTTCCGTCCAGCCCAGCAGGCATGGTTGATGAATGTTGCCGAGTTTATTGATCTTGTTCGATCCCGGCAGGATACTTATTCATAAAATACAATATCAGTCAGTTTTTACAACTTTGACATTAATAACGTAGTATATAAAGAATATGTCACATTTCCCTCATGCATAAGAAGCATTTTTTGTTGATTTTCGCCAATAACTTCCCCAAGTAGGACAGAATCGTTCATCGAGATTTAATCCATACCTCCACATTCCCCGACACCATCTGCTGGGAGGGAGGGAGGAATGATCGACATGGAGTTTCCGAGTATGATTCATCGGTGGCATTGTTGGGATCATCTTCCGATCCACAAAATCGGATGTCGGCCGGGACTGTTACGCAATATGATCTAGGCTCAGGACTCATTCTTTAAGATAGAAGATGAAGCTTGCTTGAAGGTGGACAAAGGGAATGGAACCAAAGGTTGTCCGGGATTTGACGGGATATCCGGGGATATCGAGGGATGAAAGCCTAGGGAAACTGCGGGACTGAACGGCGCATGAAGGTTATCCACAGCGCCGTTTTCTGTTTTGCTGTATGTCCTGAACTGTCAACCAGACCTGAGGGGATGGACATAGAGTTTGGAACTACCCGCTGTTTCAAGGACCATGATTTCTGAACACTCTTACGACCCTCTTAGTCACCTGCTAACGTCGCCGCGAATGGCCACCATAAGCATGGCGGCCATATCCTCTGCCCGAGCGATAGTTGCCACCGCCCTGGCCTGATCCAGAAACAGAAGCGTGGTGCTTGTCCACGATGATCTTGTCCGGCTTTTCGCAATAATAGCCGTCAGGCTCCAGTCCCATGGCAGTTTCGTCGAGACCATCCAGATCGACGGTTTTTGTCCAATGAACACATGAAGACTTAGTCGGAGAGGATGTAGCCTGTCCGTATGAATGCGTTGATGTTCCAATATAAATAGAGAAAATCAGGAAAAATATATAATATTTGTTTTGTATATTTTTCATAATTAGCAACTAACCTCGCCAATTCTCCAAACAACGCGCCCAAGAATATGGCATGGCCCATCGCCATCTTCTGAAAGCTGACTTGCTTTCTTTGCGTCAATTTCCTCGGTTTCATAACGGGGATTGTCGCTCATGATTGCCAGATTCCCATTGACGCGCAGGGCGAGCCGTTTGACCAGCAGTTGATCGCCCAGTCGGATACAATAAACGAACCCATTTCTGATAGGCTGCCTGCGGGTATCCACGATGATGGTATCGCCGTCTGCAATCAATGGAACCATACTGTCTCCATTAGCAGTCACTGAAATCAGGTCTTTTTGTATAGAAACAAGTTCAGGAGGCAAGGATGCCTTCAGTATGTTGTATGAAATTGGCTGCATATTATTATCAAATATTACGCCATATCCAGCAGAGAAACTTACGTCATATTTTGGGATTGATATAAGATCATTTTCGGATAGGGAAATACCACCACTTCCTGATGGCGCATTACTTATTTTTCCTGAAATGTCTCCAATCCCAGTAATCAGCCATTCCATGCTTACGCCGCAGGCGCGTGCGACGCGAATGGCCGTGGACGCCTTCATTTCGCGCCCTGCTACGTAATTGTTCAGAGAACTAAGAGGCACCCCAGCATTGCGGGCTACCTCCAGGTTTCCACCCCCTCTACCGATTGCTTCTTTCAATCGCTCGATACGGGATTCCACTTCCCGGTTCTCTTGTGAAACTGGGAAATCAGAAATGGGTTCCTGTTTGGGTGTCATTTCCGGTTTCTTTTCAGAGGGATAGCGATGTTATCAACAGAATATCCCCAGAAAAGAATCGGGAAATGGAACTTACCGCTTGCGCTGCGTACCAGAAGTGGCATTTTGCGTGTGTTCCTCCGTTCATAACAGACGCGGTTGGACGAAAAAGAGAGGCCGGGGGCAACCGGCCTCAAAGCTCAAGGAGTCCACTTATGGCACAAAAGCCATCAGGGATGCACGTCGAGGATATCAAGGCCCCGCTTCGCAAGAAGTATGGTTCCCTTGCCGCGCTATCCCGTCACCTGGGGAAGAACCCCAATCTGGTCAGCACCACGATCAGCCAGCCGGGCCACTCCGTTCTGATGGAACGTGAGATCGCGGCCATTCTTGGCAAACGTCCCTACGAAGTGTGGGGGCCTGGTCGGTTTCATGTTGACGGTTCTCCTGTTCGCACTCGTGTTGACAGAACACCTACCTGCCCGCTGCCTGATGCGCACCGTCAAAACGGAGCGGCGGCATGAACACTGAAATGATCCTCATTGTCGATATCGACGCGGACGACCGCCTGCGCGAGATCGACCGCGAATATGCCGAGTTCATTTCCACCTCCATGGAAGATTACGGGCTGCGCCAGCCGATCGAGGTCAGGAAGGTAGGCAAACGGTATAAACTGATTACCGGTGGCCATCGTCTGGTGGCAGCAAAGCTTCTGGACTGGGTGGACATTCCCGCCGTTGTCCTCAAGGCGAATGACCTTGAAGCCAGGCTTCTGGAAATCGACGAAAACCTGTTTCGTCGTGAACTGTCGCCGCTGGACCATTCCACCTTCCTCGCCAAGCGCAAGGAGGTCTATGAGGCGCTTCACCCCGAGACCAAGCATGGCGGCGACAGGAAATCGGATCAAAGCGACAAGCTTGGCGACTTGATCGCGTCGTTCTCGGAAGAGACGGCAGAGCGCATGGGCATTTCCAGCCGAAGCATCGAACGAGCCGTCGCCCGCTACAAGAACATCCTGCCCGACGTGCGTCAGCAGATCGCAGGCACATGGGTAGCGAACAGCGGATCGCAGCTTGACGAACTGGCCAAACAGACACCGGAAATGCAGCGGCAGGTTGTCGATTTCGTCCAGAAGTGGCCCCGGCTGCGCAAGGTGTCGGAAATTGTCCGACAGATCGAACAGCGCCCCAAGCCAAAAGCACCGGGAACCTATGAAAAATTCATAGCGCTGTGGCGTAAGGCCACCGCTGACGAACGCAAGCAGATCCTCACCTATCTGTCACCCGAACTGCCGGGCTTCCAGACTGAAAGGGAAGCAGCATGACCCGCAACAATCCTCCCGAACAGCTTTCCCTGCTGGACTGGGTTCCGCCCAATCCGGTCGTGCGGTTCGATCCCCGCCTGGTCCGCGCCAATCGGTTTACGGAGCGCCTGTCGCGGACCATTTCCGCACGTTGGGGTGGAAGCCCAAGAAGGGCAGCCTGTCCAGCAGCGACAAGCCGCACGTGCGCATGATCTACGCGATCTGGAAGGACATGGGACCGATGCTGGACAGCGGCGGTACACGGGAAGCCTTGCGCGCCTACGTCCAGCGGCAGACAGTATCGGCGGCACGCCCGCAGGGTATCAGTGCGCCAGAATTCCTTGACGGCGTGCAGGCGCAGAAGGTGATTGAAGGACTGAAACAGTGGAGATTTCGGCTTGAGAGGGGTGTAAAATGATAGAAGCAAGCAGATGTTTGAAAGCAATATTTTAAATCGGCAGGGATCATATGAGTTATTTTATGCTTGAAACCGCTGGGGTTTCAGTCGTCGCGTCAGGAGCCACAGTCTTCGGAGTATTTAAATTATTTGGCGGGAAAATATTAGATTACCATTTTGGGAAACGTATGGAGCGGATAAAGGCAGACAATCAGATTGAAATATCCAAGCTTGAATCGCAGTTAGATGGAAAGCTGGATAGGGCAACGAAATTCCATGTCTTGGAATATCAGATATATCCAGAAATCTGGGATAAGCTGGTGAGCGCACGCGCTGCTACGGAGTCCTATATAACAGGTATGTTCCAGCATTCTTATTCCCCTGATATGCCTCGGCAGGAACAGGAAAAAGAACTGGACCGGTTAAAGATTTCCTATGAAGACAAACAAAAAATTATGTCCTCACATGACGGGGCAAGAGCATTTCATGAAGTATTGACAAAAATGATCTATGAAGATTCCACGGAGAAATATTCTGACTTCCAGAATACCTTTGCTAAAAACAGTATATTTTTCCCAACGGTTTTTTGCACTGACCTCTTGGCAGCATCAAACAAAATACGTGAAGCGTTATTGAAAACAAATCCACATAGACGTCCTGATTGGGATAAACGATACGAAGTTCTTGAAAAATTCAAGCGTGAGTGCAATCCGATTGTGGAGAGCATTCAGGCATATATACGCCAACACCTTTCACCACGCCCTTAAACACGTCTCTCTTGAAGCGAGAACAATGACCATTCGCCCACCTGCACAGATTGACTGGCTTGTCGCCGCCGTTGGCGAGGACGCGGCATTTCAGTTTATCGAATGCGCGGGTGGTCGCCGCCTGTGGGTTCCGGTCAAATGGCGCGGGTCGGAACTGGCGGCAATTTATGGTGATGATATCGCACAAACCCTGTCGGCCCATTGCGGCGGCGAACAGATCGATATCCCGATCTGCCGCCCGTGGCGCATCCTGATGTGCCGTAAAATGGGCCTGTCCGTGGACGATATCGCGGTGCGTACCGGCACCGATCGGTCCACCGTCAAGAAGGCGCTGGCACGCGGCCCGGACATCGCCGCACCGCGCAGGGCATGGCAAACCGATCCGGGGCAGTTCAGCCTGTTCTGACAGGGGGAATATTCCCCCCTGAAACCCTGCTGGCGTCGCGCGTAACGTCGCGACATGCAGACCAATTTCCTCACAATCACATCGTTTACCCTTGGCGAAGAGGGTCTGTACCAATGCCGTCGCGATGACGCGGGCAACTGGACGCTGGGCGCAATAGGCCACGGCAACCTTGTGGGCACCATGCGCGGCATTAGCGCGCCCACCATGGTGCGCTGGACAGGGGGAAATCCCGCCCAGGTCACCGCCAAGGTCATGCAGTCCATTGACGTTCCGACGTTCCGCGCCATCGCGCGTGCGTTTTACTGGCGCGCGCTGAACTGCGACCTGCTGCCCGCAGGCATCGACGCCATGACGTTCGATTTCGGTTTCAACGCGGGGATGCCATCGCCAGCGGGCTGATGCTGTCAGAACTGGCTGGACAGGCCGAAGCCCTGGAACGGATGGCGCACGATGGCTGACGGTGTGGTGGCCATGGCCGCGCGCCTGCCACCCAGCGACGCAATCCGTTTCCTGCGGCAGAAAGTCAACGTCCCGACGGAACGCTGGGGTGAACTGGAGGGGGAAGCGCATGCCCGCTCTTTCGCCATTGCCGGGGCAGCATCGGATGCCCTGCTTGCCGATTTTCGCAAGGCGATGGAAAAGGCTCTGATCGACGGGACAACGCTGGAAGCGTTCCAGAAAGAATTCGACAGCATCAAGAAGCGTCGGGGATGGGACCATACCGGCACGCCGGGCTGGCGCGCGGAAATCATCTATTCCACCAATGTCTCCACGGCCTATTCCGCCGGGCAGTACCGGCAGATGACGACGCCCGATGCGCTGGAGATGTTCCCTTATCCCATGCGTTCGACGCGGGCGGCCACGGCATTACCGGCACGCTGCGCGGCACGTGGAACGTGGCGAAACTGGTGTTCAACGATTTCACCACCTGGCTCGATAGCTGGGGCGGCGGACTGGGCACGAAACTGCACAACATCGTCGTGGGTGTCGGCCGGATTTTCGGGGCCGCGTTCCGCCTGATGCTCGACGGGATCAAATCGCAGTTCGCATCCCTGGACCAGGCATTCACAAATTCATGGCTGGGACGGCAGATCATGGGCGGCGGCGTGCAGCCCGCGCCCGCCATTCCCGGCGCACCCGCGCGCCCGGCGGCGCAGCCGTCCGCGCCCATCGGGCTGCATGTATCGCACGATCCGGGCGTGCGCGTGCGCCAGACGTCCGGCCCGCGCGGCGCGGTGCAGATCAGACCTGATCGTGGGAGGATGATCGCACAACCATGAGCATCGGAACGGGAATCCTCGGCAGCCAGT
>NZ_JABJWD010000041.1:0-1313 GCF_013155425.1 Gluconacetobacter entanii
AGAGGTGGTCCCCATTTTTCGGACAGGGCAATAAGCTATAATCCGACCTGAGAGAGAACGGGTTTTATGGGCAAGGTTACGCGCAAGAGGTATGCGGCGGAGTTCAAATCACGGGTTGCCCTGGAAGCGATCCGTGGGGAACTGACGCTGGCGGAACTGGCTTCGAAACATGGGGTGCATCAGACGATGATCGCCCAGTGGAAACGGCAGGCGATCGAGGGGATGGCGGCCACCTTTTCCGGGAAAGCGACGTCTGAGCCCCCGGTCAGCCCTGCTGATGTGGAGAAACTGCACGCGAAGATAGGCGAGCTTCTCGTGGAACGGGATTTTTTACGCGATGCCTCTGCTCGGTTGGGCGTGATCAGAGGCGGCAGATGATTGACCCGAAGCGAGCGCGTCTGCCGATAATCCGGCAATGCACACTGCTGCGACTCAACCGGTCGGGCGTCTACTATCGGTCTGTGCCACAGAGTGAGGCCAATCTGGAGTTGATGCGGCTGATCGACGCCCAGTTCCTGGAAAGGCCGTATTATGGCTCGCGGCAGATGACATGGCATCTGCGCCGCCTGGGACATGAAGTGGGGCGCAAACGCGTCCGCCGGCTCATGGCGATCATGGGCCTGCGGGCGATCTACCAGAAGCCACGCACGAGTGTGCCCCATCCGGAGCATCGGAAATATCCATATCTGCTGCGGGATCTGGTCATTGATCGACCTAACCAGGTCTGGTGTTCCGATATCACATATATTCCCATGAAACGGGGATTTCTCTATCTCGTGGCGATCATGGACTGGTTCACGCGCAAGGTGCTGTCCTGGCGTCTGTCGAACACGATGGACGCGGAGTTCTGTATTGAGGCACTTCGGGATGCGCTGATGCGTTACGGCACCCCGGAGATTTTCAACACGGACCAGGGCTCACAATTCACGACGCCCCGTTTTACCGGTATCCTGGAAGAACGTCAGATCCGCATTAGCATGGACGGGCGTGGGCGCTGGCTGGACAACGTGTTCATCGAGCGTCTGTGGCGGTCGTTGAAATACGAATGTGTCTACCTGCACGCATTTGAGACCGGATCAGAACTTCGAGTGGGGCTCACGAAATGGATCACCCATTATAACGGGCAACGTCCCCATACGGCCCTGGCTGGACGAACGCCTGATGAGGCGTATCATGGCGCGCCGACGCCATCTGGTCCGGCGTTAACCCCGGACCAGATGGCCAACAGCAACGCCGTCAGAATGGCGGCATAACAACAACCGGGTATAGCTTATTCAAACCCAAAAACTGTCCGAACAGACGGGTCCACCTCT
>NZ_JABJWD010000042.1:0-64989 GCF_013155425.1 Gluconacetobacter entanii
GCTGGGGTTGGGGTGGTTTCGGCGCGGGAATGGTGGCCGGGGCCATCGTGGGCGGCGCGCTCTCTCCCTATCGCTATTATGGGTATCCCTATCCCGTGTACAGATATCCCGCGCCCTATCCCTATTACGCCTATCCGCCGCCGCCACCCCCTCCGCCGGTCTATGGTTACCCCTATCCCTGAGGTGTTGGCGTCAGGGACTGAACGTTTCCGGGCGCCGCCCTTGATCCAGTAAAGGCGGCGTCTTCCGAAGCTTTCTGGATCAAAAGCTTCACCGACAAACGTTTGAATGATCTGAACGACGTCGCGGGGGCAGGTCATGGTTTCCAAAGGGCAATGCCCTTTGGCGGGTTTCAGGGCAGCGCCCTGGGCGAAGGCAGTCCCTAAGCCGGAAGGGCGTTCGTTGCCGCCGTCATGAAGGCACGGATCAGGTCGGGCGATTTGACGCCCGGCGCGCTTTCCACGCCCGATGACACATCAACCGCCCGCGCGCCACTGCGCCGGATGGCGTCGGCCACATTGACGGGATTCAGACCCCCGGCCAGCATCCACGGCACGGGCGCGCGCCACCCCTCGGTCAGGCCCCAGTCGAGGCAGCGGGCATTGCCGCCGGGTCGTGTGCTGCCTGCCGGTGGGCGCGATTCAATGACAAGCCCGTCAAGGCCGGTGCTGTCCGGCAGGTCGGCATGTGTCGCGATCCCGACCGCGCGCCAGACCGGCAGGCCGAAACGCGCGCGGATTTCCATGGCGCGTGCCTCGGGGGCATAGACCTGCAACCCGTCGAGCGTGACGGTGTCGAGCACGCGTTCAATCTCCGCATCCGTGGGCTTTACGAACAGGCCGATCCGTCCGGGACCGCCAGCAGGCACCCGTGCCGCCAGTGTGGCTGCGACATCTGGCGTGATATTGCGGGGGGAGGGGCCGAAGAATACGAACCCGACCCATCGCGCACCGGCCTTGATGGCCGTGTCCAGTGCACCGGCCTCGGTAATGCCGCAGATCTTGACCCCGATGGCCATGTTCAGGCCAACAGTTCCGCCATGATGGCCGCCGCCGCCGCCGCCGGATCGGGCGCGCGGGTGATGGGACGCCCCACCACGATATAATCCGCGCCCGCCGCATGGGCCTGCGCCGGGGTCATGATGCGTTTCTGGTCGCCCGCCGCACTTCCGGCGGGACGGATGCCCGGCACCACCAGTACCGGTTCCTCGCCCAGTGCCGCGCGCAGCAGGCCGATTTCATGGGGGGAGCAGACCAGTCCATCCGCCCCGGCCGAAACCGCCAGACGGCCCAGTCGCACCACCTGGTCCGCCACGCTCGATTCGACACCGGTTTCATGCAGCGCCTCGGCGTCGAGGCTCGTCAGCACCGTCACCGCCAGCAGCAGCGGGCGCGCGCCTTCGGGAAAGGCGTCGTCCACGGCCCTGCGTGCGGCGGCGATCATGGCGCGTCCCCCCGATGCGTGGATCGTCAGCATCGCCGGACGCACCCGCGCCAGGCTGCCGATGGCGGAGGCTACGGTGTTGGGGATGTCATGCAGCTTCAGGTCAAGGAACAGCGGCAGGTCGCCCGCGACCTCGCTTACGGCTTCAAGTCCCTGCGCATAGGTGAACTCCAGCCCCAGCTTCACCATCGGCGGCCGCATGATCTCCGGACGCTTCGATGCATTCACGGCCGCGTCGCGCCATGCGATGGCCTGTGCGCGATCCTTGGTGTCGAGCGAGACGATCAGGCGCGTGGGACGTGTGCGGGCGGAATGCGCGGGGCCTGCGGGCATGGGCGATCAGGTCCTGTTTTCAGTGGGGGTCGGGGATGGGATGACAGGTGCCGCCAGTGGCGGTGTGGGGGGCGCCGCTGCCGGAGCGGGCGTGGCTGCCGCCGCCGGCATTGCGGAATTGGCCGCCACGCTGGCGCGCAGGGTCGCGGCCTCGGCCTCCAGCGTGCGGACCTGCTGCTCCGCCTTTCGGGCGCGACGGATCTGGCCCAGCGTCCCGATCCAGGCGCAGACATATCCCAGCGCATAGAACACCGCCCCCGTCAGCAGCGCCAGCACGCCGGGGGAGGAGTTCCACTGCCACTCCAGCCATGTCATGGGGGCTGAGCCCTGGTTACAGGCGGCCAGGATAATAAGCCCGAGCACGAACGGCAGCGTGATGAACAGACGGATCATGATGCGCTTCCCTAGCGTCAAGGATTTTCCCCTGCAAGGAAAACCCTGTCGGGGCGGTGTGGTCACAATGTTTGTGACAGCATGAAAGCTTGATCCGGCCGATGCAACATGATGTCGTGGATGTCCGGATTGCCGGAATGGCGCGGCTTGCGCACGCACGGCAAGAGGGCGCGGTGGAAAGGGGCGGGATGGGAAAAGTCATTGCCTTTGGCGCCACCGCCCGTCGGGATGACGGGATGTGGGGCGTGGTCGCAACATTGGGGCGGCGCACGCGTATCGCCAGCATCTATGCCACGCGGCAGGCGGCGCTTGCGGATTGCGAATGGCGCATGCAGCAGGTCGCGGCCTATCGCGCGTTCCTGCGGCAGTCGGGGCAGCCTGTGCCCGTCTATGACATCCGCCCCGTGCGGCGCACCGACCTGCCACGCGCATGGCGTCCGCTGCCCGCGCTGGGCTTCCTGCGGGGGCAGTTCTTCTGATCCTTTGCCTGCAAGGTAGTGTGGGTTTTGAAATAACCCGCTGATAAAATGAATAAAAGTTTTTGGGTGCCGGCTTTTTTCAAAAAGGCGGCGTTCTCTGAAGCTTTTTGGAAAAAGCTTCACCAAAAACTTTTCATATCTGTACACCCTGTCGGGAACGGCATTTCAGGCAGTCATCCGGCGGGATTGCATTTTCATGGCATCATTCGCACAGTCGCGCGCGTTGCGGTACCGCAGCACCAGACCAAAGCAGCAAGGATCCCAGGACCGATGACCGACCTTTCCACTGACCTGACGCCTGTGCTCGATCATGTCGATCGCGCGCTTGAGGAAAGCCTGTCGCGCCTGTTCGGCCTGCTGCGTATTCCCAGTGTCTCAACCCGGCCCGAACATGCCGGCGACTGCCGTGCGGCGGCGCAGTGGCTGTGCCGTGAGCTTGAGGAAATCGGTTTTTCCGCCCGCGTGTGTGAAACGCCGGGCCATCCGGTGGTCGTCGCCCATGACCGTACCCCGCCCGAAGGCCCGCATGTCCTGTTCTATGGCCATTACGACGTGCAGCCTGTCGATCCGCTGAACCTGTGGCACAGCGACCCGTTCGAACCCGTCATGGTGACACGCGATGACGGCGCGCGCCAGATCGTCGCGCGCGGCGCGTCCGACGACAAGGGACAGGTCATGACCTTCATCGAGGCCCTGCGCGCCATCCGCGCGACACGGGGTACGATGCCGGTGCGCATCTCCCTCGTCATCGAGGGGGAGGAGGAAAGCGGCGGCCCTAACCTCGTGCCGTTCCTGATGGAACATCGCGACGAACTCGCCGCCGATATCGGCCTGATCTGCGATACCGGCATGCTGGGCGCGACGCCTGCCGTCACCACCGCCCTGCGCGGCATGGTGGGGGAGGAGGTGACCCTGAAATGCGCCACGCGCGACCTGCATTCGGGCATTTACGGCAATGCCGCGCGCAACCCGATCGAACTGCTGTGCACGATCCTCGCCTCCGTGCGGGATCATGAAAGCGGTCGCGTCACGCTGCCGGGATTTTACGAGGGCGTGCGCGAACCCTCCCCCGAACTGCGCGCGCGCTGGCGCGAGATTGCGCCCGATGACGCAACCTTCCTCGGTGCGGTCGGCCTGTCGCAGCCTGCGGGAGAGAAGGGCTACACCGCCATAGAGCAGACATGGTGCCGCCCGAGTTTCGAGATCAACGGCATTTCCGGCGGCTATACGGGGGAGGGGTTCAAGACGGTCCTGCCCGCCATGGCGTCGGCCAAGGTGTCGTTCCGCCTTGTCGCGGGGCAGGACCCGGTGCGGGTGCGCGAAAGCTTCTGCAGCCATGTGCGCGCCGCCCTGCCACAGGACTGCACGGTGGAATTCGCCCCCCATGGCGGATCGGGCGCGTGTGTCGTGGCCGATGACGCCACCGGCCTGCGTCCGGCCCTTGCGGCGCTGGGGGCGGAATGGGGCGTGCCTGCCGTCACCATCGGATGTGGCGGGTCCATTCCCGTCGCCGCCGACATGCGCAACATCCTTGGCATGTCCGCGCTGTTGATCGGGTTCGCGCAGGATGATGACCGCGCCCATTCCCCGGACGAGAAATATGACCTCGTCTCCTTCCACAAGGGCATCCGGTCGTGGGTGCGCATCCTGCACGCCATCGCGGCGGGCGCGCAGGGCTGACGACGGGAGGTGCGGCCGATGTCCGACATGCTGGCCCTGACGATGGGCGACCCGGCGGGGATCGGCCCGGAAATCACGGTGGGCGCGTGGCGCGCGCTGCACCGGCAGGGTCCGGCCTTCGTCGTGATCGGTGATCCCGATATCCTGACCCGCGCGGGGGGGCAGGTGCGCGTGGTGCCTGATGTGGCGGCGGCACGCGCTGCATTTGCCGACGCCATCCCCGTCCTGCCGCTGTCGCTTGCCGCCCCGGTGACGCCGGGCCATCCCGACAGCGCCAATGCCGGCGCCATCACCGGCAGCATCGCGCGCGCCGTGCGCATGGCACTGTCGGGGGAGGTCGCGGGCGTCGTCACCAATCCCATCAGCAAGGTCGTGCTGCGCCGGGCGGGTTTTCCCCATCCGGGCCATACCGAATATCTGGGTGAACTGTGTGATGCGCCGGGGCGCGAGGTCATGATGCTGGCCTGCCCGTACCTGCGGGTGGTGCCGGTGACGGTCCATGTCGCGCTGCGCCGGGCGATTGCGGAACTGGATACATCGGGCATCATCCGTGCGACGCGCACCACGCATGCCGCGCTGCGCCGGGATTTCGGCATTGATGCACCACGCATTGCGGTTGCGGGCCTCAACCCGCATGCGGGCGAGGGCGGCACGATGGGCACGGAAGAACGCGACATCATCATCCCCGCGATCGAGGCCCTGCGGGCGGAGGGCATGGACATCACCGGCCCGTGGCCGCCCGATACGATGTTCACGCCCACGGCGCGCGCGCGTTATGATGTGGCGATGTGCATGTACCATGACCAGGGACTGATCCCGCTCAAGACACTGGACATGGCGCAGGGGGTGAATGTGACGCTCGGCCTGCCGGTCATCCGCACGTCCCCCGATCACGGCACGGCCTTTGATATCGCGGGCCATGGCACCGCCGACCCGTCGAGTCTGGTGGCGGCGATGCGCATGGCCGCCGAAATGGCAGTACACAGGAACAGGTCATGACATCTTTCCCGCGTCACCCGCAGCGTCTGGGTGTGAATATCGACCATGTCGCCACCGTGCGGAATGCGCGCGGCGGGACCGACCCGGACCCCGTGCGCGCGGCCCTGCTGGCGCAGGCGGCGGGTGCGGACGGCATTACCGCCCATCTGCGGGAGGACCGGCGGCATATCCGCGACCGTGACCTGTCACGCCTGCGCGCGGAACTGGCGATCCCGCTGAACATGGAAATGGCCGCAACGCCAGAGATGGTCGGGATCGCCACCAGCCTGCGCCCGCATGCATGCTGCCTCGTCCCCGAACGGCGCGAGGAAGTCACGACAGAGGGCGGCCTTGATGTCGCGGGGACTGAGACGGCGCTGTCCGCGCATGTCGCGCGCCTGCGGGATGCGGGGATACGTGTGTCGCTGTTCATCGACCCTGATGCGGAACAGATCGCGGCGGCCACGCGCGTTGGCGCGGCGGTGGTGGAACTGCATACCGGGGCCTATGCCGGGGCCGTGGGCGAGGATGCGCAGGTGCGTGAACTGGCGCGGATCGCACGTGGGGCGACGCTGGCCGCGTCCATGGGGCTGGAGGTGCATGCGGGCCATGGGCTGAGTTACGACAATGTCGCACCGATTGCCGCGCGGCCGGAAATCGTTGAACTCAATATCGGTCATTTCCTGATCGGGCAGGCGATTTTCGATGGCCTGCCCGTCGTCATCCGCCACATGAAGGGCCTGATGGCCCATGCCCGTAACAGGGCGGAGCAGGACGGGGCGGCCTCGCCCATGGAAGATGACGGATAGAAGTTTTTGGTGAAGCTTTTTTAAAAAGCTTCAAAAGGCGCTTTATCCTCAGGGCTCTGCCCTGAAACCCGCCAAAGGGCATTGCCCTTTGGAAACCATGACTTCCGGACGACCCGGCGCAGGTGTCAGCCGCCCGTGCCGCCGATCGTCAGGCCGGTCATCTTCAGCGTCGGCTGTCCCACGCCCACCGGTACGCCCTGCCCGGACTTGCCACAGGTGCCGATCCCGGGGTCAAGGGCGGGTTCCTGCCCGATCATGGTGACCTTGGTCATCGCATCCGCGCCATTGCCGATCAGGGTCGCGCCACGGACCGGTGTGGTGACCTTCCCGTCCTCGATCAGGTAGGCCTCCGACGCGGCGAAGACGAACTTGCCGGAGGTGATGTCCACCTGCCCGCCGCCGAAATTGACGGCGTACAGCCCGCGCTTCGTCGTGCGGATCATGTCCTCCGTCGTGGCGTCACCGCCCAGCATGATGGTGTTGGTCATGCGCGGCAGGGGCGCATGGGCATAGGATTCGCGCCGTCCGTTCCCGGTGGGCCGCACCCCCATCAGGCGCGCGTTCAGCCGGTCCTGGAGGTAGCCGGTCAGGATCCCGTCCTCGATCATGACGGTGCGGCCCGTGGGCGTGCCCTCATCATCGACCGTCAGGCTGCCGCGACGTTCGGGCAGGGTGCCGTCATCGACCACCGTCACGCCGGGGGCGGCCACGCGCTGGCCCATCAGGCCGGCGAAGGCGGAGGTGCCCTTGCGGTTGAAATCCCCCTCCAGCCCATGGCCCACGGCCTCATGCAGCAGGATGCCGGGCCAGCCTGCGCCCAGCACGACCTCCATTTCCCCGGCGGGTGCCGGGGCGGCGTCAAGGTTGACGAGCGCCATGCGCAACGCCTCGTCCACGGCGGGTTTCCACACGGCGGCATCCAGCAGGCGGGTATAGGCATACCGCCCGCCAAGCCCGTGCCCGCCACTTTCGCGGCGGCCGTCCTTTTCCACCACGACCGAGACATTCATGCGCACCAGCGGGCGGATGTCGGCCACGCGCTGCCCGTCGGGACGGATGATCTGCACCGCCTGCCACTGCGCCGACAGCGATGCCATGACCTGTACCACGCGCGGGTCGCGGGCACGGGCATAGGCGTCGAGTTCCGACAGCAACGCCGCGCGTGAGGCGAAGTCCGTCTCCCCCAGCGGGTTGAGGGTGGGGTAAAGCCGGTGGTTCGTCGCCTGCGGCCCCACCGCCAGCGTGCCGCTGCGTCCCGCGCGGATCTGCGCCACGGTTTCACCGGCGCGGCGGATGGCGCTTTCGCTGATTTCGTCCGAATGGGCGAATCCGGTTTCCTGGTCGATCACCGCACGCAGGCCAAAGCCGGAGGAGGTGTCGAAGGTTGCCGAACGGATCACCCCCTCGTCGAGGGAGATCATCTCGCTTTCGCGGTATTCCAGGAACAGTTCGCCGTCATCCATGCCCGACAGCGCCTGCTGGACAAGGCGTTCGGCCTCCGTCCGGCCAAGGCGTGCGTCGGCGCGTTCGAAAAACAGGCTGTCCGTGGTGGCCAGGGGGGACGGGGTGGGGTCAGGCGACATCGGGAATACTCCGCGGGTAACGGGAACGTGGCCACGCCCCGGTGGCAGGGCGTCGTGCGACGCGGGAAGGGCGGGGCGTGCATGGCCATGCCCCCGAATCATAATGCCATTGCCGTCGGGACGAAACCGTACATCGCGGATGCGGCGGAAAAGGGGCGCAACATGAACTGGACATAAACTGGACACAATAAAAAATGAACTTCCCTCCATGTAGGCGGTTTTTCTTTTCGTTCCCTTCGCATGCAGGGCATGGTGTGGGGTATATGCGGTCCCAACAGCGTGGAGTTCAGACGTCTCGTGAATGTTTCCCTCATGGCCGGTTCGGCCCTGTCGCGTCCGGCCGCGTGCTGCGCCGGCGCCGCGCTGGTCGCGCTCGTGTCATCAGTGAGTCCAGCCCTTTCGCAGGAAGTCCGTCAGGACGCACCAATCCCTTCGCAGGCTTCCGTCGCAGCATCTCTCCCTGCCGCTTCCGTCCCCGCCGTCCCCGCGCAGCCCCATGCGGAAGGGACAGTAGCGGCAGGTCCGATGATGCCCCCGGTGTCCGCTCCGGCGGCGTCTGCTCCGGCTTCCGGCACGCCCCCGGTCACGGCACCCGCGCCAGCCGCCGCCGCACCGCCGCCTGCCACGCCGTCTCCCGCTGCTCCCGCCGCATCTTCCACGCCTGTCACCCCCGCGCCCGCATCGACGCCCGCCGTGTCCCCGGCGGCCTCCGCGCCTGCGGCCCCACCTGCCGCGACAACGCCGGATGACGATTCCTATGCCGCGCCGACGCCGCAGGGACTGGGGGGCGAGGGCATGGCCGTTCCGACGTCCGCACCGTCCGCCACCGCCGCCGATGGCACGAAGGCGACGTCGCCCGCGGTCCATGTCGATACGCCCGCAGGCATCCTTGCCCCCACGCCACAGGACGGGCACAGGGAGGAACTTGCCGGCTCGCACATGGTTCCCCCCGCCAATGCCCTGCTGACGGAGGCGGCGGCGCCGGTGACCATCACGCAGGACCTGCGGCCGCCGTCGGTCGTGCTTGACGGCCTGTTCGAGGATATTGCCCGCGCGCATATCTATACCGACGCCAAGACGGCGGTGGATGCCATCCCCGACGAGTCGCCCGAGGACCTGCTGGCGCAGTACAGGGCGGCGAAGGTGCGCCCGGATTTCGTGCTGAAGGATTTCGTCAGCCAGCATTTCACCCTGCCGGAACGCAAGACCGTCACCTACCAGCGCAGCCCCAATGAAAACGTGCGCGACTACATCATGGGCATGTGGGACGTGCTGCAGCGTCCGCCCGATACGCAGGTGCAGTACTCCTCCCAGCTACCGCTGCCCTATACCTATGTCGTGCCCGGTGGCCGTTTCAGCGAACTGTATTACTGGGACAGCTACTTCACCATGATCGGCCTGTATGAAGACGGGAAGATCGACCTGATGCGCGACATGGTGCGTGACATGGCATCGATGATCGACCGCTATGGCCATATCCCCAACGGCAGCCGCACCTATTACCTCAGCCGTTCGCAGGCGCCGTTCTTCTCCCTGATGGTCGATCTGCTGGCGATGCATGACGGGCAGATCGCCTACACCACGTTCCTGCCGGAACTGCAGGCGGAATATGACTACTGGATGGATGGCGCGGATTCGGTCGCACCGGGCGGGGCGTACCGCCATGTCGTGCGCCTGCCCGACGGGACGGTGATGAACCGCCATTGGGACGATCGCGATTCGCCGCGCGACGAAAGCTATCCCGAAGACCTCGCCACGGCGGCGTCGCAGTCGGCGCGCAAGCCGGAGGAGGTCTATCGTGACCTGCGCGCCGGGTCGGAAACGGGATGGGACTTCTCCTCGCGCTGGCTGGCGGACGGGCATACGCTGTCAACCATCCACACGACGGAACTGCTGACGGTGGAGCTGAACTGCCTGATCCCGCATCTGGCGCAGACGCTGTCGCATGCCTATGCCCTGAAGGGGGACAAGGAAGCATCCGCACGGTATGCGAAGATCGCGGACGAACGGGTCGCCGCCATGCAGCGCATCCTGTGGGATGAACGTCGCGCCGCCTATATCGACTATGACTGGAAGAAGGGCGAATCGACCTCCATCCTGTCGGGGGCGACGGCCATGCCGCTGTTCCTGCAGATGTCGACCCCCGAACAGGCCAAGGCCGTGGCGGAGACGATCCGCAAGAACCTGCTGAAGGTCGGGGGCCTGATCGCCACCGAACGCACCAACAGCGGGCAGCAGTGGGACGCCCCCAATGGCTGGGCCCCGCTGCAGTGGATGGCGGTCAAGGGCCTGAACCAGTACGGGTACGACGAACTGGCCAGCGACATTGCCGCGCGCTGGATGGGGCGCGTGATCGGCACGTACGAAAAATCGGGCGTGCTGCTGGAAAAATATGACGTCTCCAACCCCTATATCAGCCCCAAGGGGGGCAAGGGTGGTGGCGAATACCCGATGCAGATCGGCTTTGGCTGGACCAATGGCACGCTGCTGGGCCTGATGGACCGTTACCCGCAGAATACCCGCGTGGTGCTGGATCATAACCCGGCCGCCGACCTGCCGGACCGTCCGGTGGCCCATGCCCTGCCGCCCATGAACGCCTATGGCGTGCAGAGCGACAAGGCCACGATCAACAGCTACAACCTGCCGACCACGACCCTGACACCGCGCCCGGTCGCGCCGACGCCGTCCCTGCCGCAGGTGTCGAGCGTCGGCGAAAGCGCGCCCACCCCGCCGTCGAGCGCACCGCCGGTCCAGCCGTCCGCACCCCCGACGCCCGCCCCGGCAACGGCGACTCCGGCAACGGCCGCCCCTGCGGAGGCCGCATCGAAACCGGCCGCCGCGCCCGCCGATACGTCCTCTGGCGCACCGGCACAGGCAACGGCGCAGCCCCCCGCCACCGCACCTGCGGCACCTGCCGCCGATCATGCGGCCGGGGCGCAGGACGCGGTTGCGCCTGCGACCTCCACGGCTGCCCCCTCGGCTCCGGCTGCGCAGCCGCCAGCGGGGGCTTCGGCCGTGCCGCCGGGGAGTGCTGCCCCTGCCGCGCAGCCGAAGGCGCAGCAGGACGAGGCCACGCCAACCCTGCCGCCGCATATCACCGATGTGCCAAAGGATAATTCCGCCGCATCGCAGCCTGTCGCGCATTAAGCGCGTCAGGGGGCAGGATCGCGGGTCCTGCCCGGACCCGGCAGGGACCACAGGCCCCTGCATCCCGGTTCATCGGGCAAAGTGTCAGGCGGCAGCCGGTCATAAAAGAACGCCGCCTTTCAAAAAAAGGCGGCACCCAGAACTTTTATTCTTTTATCAGCCGGTTACCCCACCACCAGGCGTCAGACCCGGCCAACCCCGCGCAGGCGGTGCAGCACCATGATCGCGGTGGTCAGCAGCAGCGCGGCGCAGGTCTGGTGCACCGTGGCGGCCCAGACCGGCACCACCAGCAGCAGCGTGGTCACGCCCAGCGCATATTGCAGCAGCACGACCCACCCCATCAGCATCAGCGCGTCCTGTGCGGGCCGGCCCAGTTTTGGCGTGCGCAGGCCAAGGAAGATCGTCACACCGATCAGCGTCGCCGTGGCGGTCGCCAGCAGGCGGTGGTCGAACTGGATGGCGGGGATGTTCTGGAACCAGTTGAGCCAGAAGGGATGCAGTCGCGCATATCCCGCCGGGATCAGGTGCCCGTCCATCAGCGGGAAGGTGTTGTAAGAAAAGCCCGCATGCGTCCCGGCGGTGAACCCGCCCGCGATGACGGTAATGCCGATGATGCAGCAGATGGCCCACGCCAGGCGGTGGATACGCACGACCTCCGGTGTTGCGGGGATGAACACCGGTTCCGGCGCACGGGTCGAAAGCGCGGTCCACAGGATGGCGATATACAGCGCAAAGGCGCAGCACAGATGCAGCACGAGGCGCACGGGCGCCACGGCGGTGCTGTCGGGATTGAAGCCCGAGGCCACCATGAACCACCCGATCGCACCCTGCAGTCCGCCCAGCACGAAGAACAGCAGCAGGCGCGCGATCAGGCGGCGCGACAGGACGCCGGTGACGGCGAACCAGATCAGGGGGATCAGCAGGACCATCCCCATCAACCGCCCCCAGAAGCGGTGGATCCATTCCGCCCAGAAGATCTGCTGGAACCCGGCGAGGCCGAATCCGTCATGCAGGATCTTGTACTGGGGGATGGTCTTGTACAGTTCGAACTGCCGTTCCCATTCCGCATGCGACAGCGGCGGGATCATGCCGGTGATCGGCCGCCAGTCCATGATGGACAGGCCCGACCCCGTCAGGCGGGTATACCCGCCGAGCGCGATCATGCCGAGCAGCATGAAGCAGATGGCGAACAGCCAGTTCGAGACCCGGCGGCGGTCATGCGCGCTGGCCGGGAAAACGGAGTCGCGGCCCTTGGCGAGGCCAGAGGAAGGATGTGCGGACATAGGCCGGATTTAGACTGGCCTTGCACGCCGCCGCAAGGCAATGCTAGGGCGCTGGTAAGGTTTTCGTGTCTGCCGCACGTCCACGGCATGACTGGCGTGCGTGCCCGCGCCACATATATCGCAACAGAGGATGTCTTTCCCCGCGTGACGCGATCATGCCGCCCCCCGCCCTCCGTGGCCCATGCCCCTTCCGGTGCCCCGTCTTCCGCCGCCGCGCCGCGTGCGGGCCTGGGCGTGCTGCTGCGTCCCGCGCTGATGGTCGCCCTGGCGGTGGCGGTGGTGGTCGCGGTGCGCGCCATGCCGGGACTGCGCACGGGGCTGGAGATGGGGCCGGGCAATGTCGCCATGCTGCGTGACGGGATATGGGGGCGGGTGTGGTTCGTGCTGGCGGGGACGGCGTTCTGCGCGCTGGGCCTGCCACGCCAGGCGGTGTGCCTTGCGGCGGGCATGGCCTATGGCACGGCGGCGGGCATGGCGCTGGCCACCTGCGCCACGGTTGCGGGGGGAATGGCGGATTTCCTGGTCGCGCGGGCGATGGGGCGCATGGGGGGGGGCGCACGCCTGCCGCCGCGTGTGCGCGACATGTGCGCGCGTCTGGGCCGCCCCCTGCGTGAGCGGACATTTAGCTGCGTGCTGGTGCTGCGCCTGCTGCCGGTGGGATCGGCCATGATGCTCAGCATCGCGGCGGGCCTTGCGGGCGCGCGGGCGGCAGGGTTCATCGCCGCCACGCTGCTGGGCAGCCTGCCGCAGACGGTGGTGTTCGTCCTGGTCGGTGGCGGGACGGAAGTGAACCATCAGTGGCAGGTTGCGTTGGCTGTCGTGCTGTTCGTGATTTCGGGCCTTGGCGGGGTGTGGCTGCTGCGTGCCAGCAGGATCGCGCGTGCCGATCGTACCACATGAACACTTTGAAAAAATGTTTTAGGTATCGTCGTGTTTTTCTGTCTTCACGGATGGTTGACGCGACGCGCATGCACGCGCGATACCTTCGGTGAGCGAAACGCTGGAATGCCGGAATAGAGGATGAAAATTTCCGGTGTCCTCGGCTAGATACTTTCGCAATCCTTGCTTCCCTTGATTTCTGGAGTGCCGTCATGGGCTCTTCCGCACTCGCGGCGCAGTCGTCCGATGCATCCGTTGGCAAGACAGCCGGACGGTCCATGGGATGGATTGCCATCCTGCTGGGGGTCCTGACGGCGGTCGGGCCCGTTTCGACGGATATCTACCTGCCTGCCTTCCCCGAACTGGAAAAGTCGCTGCATGCGCGCACCGGTTCCGCGCAGATGACGCTGGCGATCTGGTTCGTGGGCCTTGCGATCGGGCAGATCACGATGGGTCCCGTCTCCGACCGGTTCGGCCGGCGCATCCCGATGCTGCTGGGGACGTTCGTCTATACGCTGGCCTCCGTCGGGTGCGCGGTGGCGACGGACATCTATACCTTCTCGGCCTTTCGCCTTGTCGCGTCGCTGGGCGCTTCGGCCAGCCTGATCATCCCCAGCGCGTGCGTGCGCGACATGTCGCATGGCAATGAATCCGCACGCATGATGTCGCGCCTTGTGCTGGTGATGGGGGTCGTGCCGATCCTTGCGCCCACGCTGGGGGGCATGGTGCTGTCGTTCACGACATGGCGGTCGATCTTCTGGGCGGCGGCGGTCTATGGCGTGGTGTGCATGCTGCTGATCTGGCGCGTCCTGCCTGAAACGCTGAAGCCTGAAAATCGCAGCGAACTGTCGCCGGTGACATTGTGCAGCCGCTATCTGCTGCTGGTGCGTGACCGCGGGTTCTTCACCAATGCGATGATCGCCGGTTTCTCGTGCTTCATGTCCTTTACCTACCTGTCGGCCGCGCCGTCGGTGTTCATCCACCAGTTCGGCCTGTCGCCCGCGCATTTCGGCATGATGTTCGGCGTGTTCGCCGTGTGCATGATCGGCGCGTCGCAGTTGAACGGCATGCTGGTGGGGCGGATCGACGCGGCGCGCATCCTTGGTGTGTCGGTCATCATCGCGCTTGTCGGCACGATCGGCATGACGCTGGTCGCCAGCCTGATTTCGGAAACGACGAAGGCGGGGGGCCATCCCTCCATCGGGCTGATGATCGCGCTGGTGGGGACGATGATGTTCTCGCTCGGCACGACCGGGATCATCGGGCCGAACGCGACGGTGGGCGCACTTGCGGACCATCCGCGCCTGGCGGGCAGTGCCTCGGCCTTTGTCGGGACGCTGCAGTACGTGCTGGGCGCGCTGGCGGGGGCGATCGTCGGCATGCTGCCGTCGAACTCCCCCATCCCCATGGCGGCGGTGATGATGGGGGGGGCTGTGGTCATGCTGCTGATGGTGGTGCTGCGTCCGCGCCGCCCGGCCGATGCCCCCACGGCGGAGGCCACGACGGCAGGCAGGGCCAGGCCATAATGTCTGGCGCACGCACGGGCGGTCTGCGACAAAAGCGGCCATGACGGGGTTGCCGTCCGGCGACCCGGCCGCTACAGGCGACGTGCATCGCGCGCCCGTGACCACGGGCGTAATTTACGGGACCGGGATGTCCGTCGGACGTCGCGGCCCGGAACAGGTTTGCGGGAATATAGACAGGCCATGACGACTCCCACCATTGATCTGAAGCAGTACATCCGGGGCATTCCCGATTTTCCGAAGCCGGGTATCCTGTTCTACGATATCTCGACGCTGATGCGGAATGCGGATGCCTGGCAGATCGCGATGGGGCGTCTGACGGCGGCGGTCGCGCCGTGGTCGGTCGATGTGCTGGCGGCCATTGAATCGCGCGGCTTCCTGACGGCGGCCCCGCTGGCCAGCCGCCTTGGCTGTGGCCTTGTGATGCTGCGCAAGCCGGGCAAGCTGCCGGGCGAGACGATTTCCTATGACTATGACCTCGAATACGGCAAGGATTCGCTGCATATCCAGGCCGATGCGATCACGCCGGGACAGCGCGTGGTCGTGATGGACGACCTGCTGGCGACCGGGGGCACGCTTGCCGCCTCCATCGCGCTGCTGCGCAAGGTCGGTGCGGAGGTCGTGGGGGCCGCCACGCTGATCGAACTGACGGGGCTTGGGGGGCGTGACCGCCTTGATGTGCCGGTCAGGACGCTGGTGGCTTACGACGACTGATCGGTATCGCTGCTTTGCCGGCGGGGCCGTCTTGCAATATACAGTTTCATGAACGCTGATATACCGGACATCACATGTCGGTGTTGCGGCAACACGTGTAAAGTGTACCTGAAACTGCATAGCCGTTTTTCATATCTCAGGGAGCGCGGATGCCGGGATGAATAGTCTTGAGCTCTCCCTGATCCAGTTCCAGACCCGGATCGTCGCCTTCCTGCGGCGTCTGTGGCCCCCCGGGGCCACGATCCGGCAGGATCACATGCGCTGGCTGTTCGCGCCGGGGCTGTTTACCTTCGGCTATGCCCTGCGCACGACCATCACCTCGCTGATCGCGCTGGGGATTGCGCTGTGGTGGGAACTCGGCAGCCCGCAATGGGCGGCGCTGACGGTGTGGATGGTCGCGCAAGGGTCGCGCGGCAAGAGCGTGGCCAAGGCGCGATGGCATCTGTTCGGCATGGTGGTGGGCACGATCTGCGCCGTGCTGCTGGTCGCGGCGTTCCCGCAGGCGCCGCTGATGTTCATCCTGCTGCTTGCGGGCGGGATCGGGATGTTCTGCTTTATCGGCACGCTGCTGCCCGGCCCCGCGACGATGACGAATTACCGCATCCACGGCATGCGGGCCAGCGGGTTTACCTACGCCATCATCTCGCTCGACGGGATTGCCGACCCGCAGCATATCTTCATGACCGCGATGTCGCGCGCGACCTATATCGTGCTGGGCATCGTGCTGGAAAGCACCGTCTCCTCCCTGTTCCAGTACCGGCTGGGCAAGCGGGCGCAGGACCGGTTGACCGCCAATTTCCTGACGGCCATCGACGGGGCGGGTCAGACGCTGGCCTCCCTGCTGGCGGGGGAGCATGATGTCCTGCGCAGGTCGCGGCAGGTCTTTGCCAATATCACGAGCCTGAGTGACCAGATCGAGTTCGCCGAGGTGGAAATGGGCGCCCAGCGCGGGCATGAGGGCGATCACGCACGCGCGGCCCTTGCCCGGGTGGCGATGCTGCTGTCGCGCGGCCTGGACCTTGCGGCGCTGATGCATATCCCCGGCAACATTCCCGGCGCGGCCTTCAACGCCACATCGGCCAAGGTGCAGGCGTTCCTGCGCGATATGGTCGGGCAGTTGGAAATGACGGATGACATCCATCCCGTCCTTGCCGAACTTGCCACATTGCAGGCGGAATGCCGCCAGAGTGTCGCCGATTCCCTCGAAGATGAAATGGGCAGCGACACCCGCGACCCGGCCTCGCCCGCCGTTGCGCACATCCTGGAGCAGCAGCGGATGCTGCATTACGGGCTTGGCGAGATGCTCGATGAGCTTGAACAGGCCATCATCCAGTTCGACGCCAGCCGCCATCCGCTGCGCCATGACCATTTCCATTACCGGATCAAGACGTTCCGCGACTGGCAGCAGGCCTTTACCAACAGCCTGCGCGCCTCGGTCACCATTTTCGGGGCCGGCCTGATCTGGATTGCGACGGCATGGTCGTCCGGCCTGACCTTCATCATGTTCGTCTCCATCGTGTGCAGCCTGTTCGCGACGCTGGAGAAGCCCGCACTTGCGACCAAGGCGTTCCTGGGCGGTGCGATCTGGGCCAGCGTGATGGCCGGTGTGCTGGTCCTGTGGGTGCTGCCCACGCCCTCCACCTATGAAGTCATGGCGATGTGCCTGATGATCCCGATGCTGATGGGCGGGCTGGCCTTTGCCTATCCGGTGCTGATCCTGGGGGCGGTGTCATACAACCTGTTCATGCCGATCCTGCTGGGGCCGGGGAACCAGTCGCGACTGGACGAGGTCTCGTTCTTCAACACGGCGATGCCGCTGATCCTTGGCCTGTGGTACGCGATGTGGGTCTTCCGGCTGGTGCTCCCGTTCGATACCAACGACATGCGCTGGCAGATGCGTACCAGCATCCTGCGGGGCCTGCGCCACGTCGCGCACGCACGCACGCTGCCGACGACGCTGTATGTGGTGGAACGCAATGTGGACCGTTTCGTGCGGCTGCTGACGAATGCGGAAAACACGCCCGACGTGATCATCGATTCCTACCTGCAGGGCATCCTGTCGGCCATGACGATCGGGCTGAACATCATCCGCCTGCGCGGGGTTCAGGAACGTAACCTCCTGCCACCGGGCGCGCAGCAGGTACTGGGCGAGATGATGGCCCGCATGGCACAGTTCAGTGGGCGTTACGGCGGGCATTATGGCCGCACCGCGCGGGCCACGAAGCTGGCGATCGCCCATATCCAGAGCATGACGCAGGAGGAAAGGAACCTTGGGGTCCGGCTGGAGATGAACGTGGCGCTGGTCTGCCTGTATGTGATTTCGTACGAACTCGACAACAACCAGAAATTCTTTGACGCCTCCAGCCCGTATCTGGACCCGGTCCTGAACTGACATTTAAAAGTTTCAAAGCACGCCGCCTCTTTCGATCGGAAGGCGGCACCCGGAATTTTGGTTCTGGACACAAAAAAAGGGCCAGGGGATTTCTCATCCCGCTGGCCCTCTGTCCTGTCTGGCCGTGTTATTCCGCGTTCTGGGCGGCGACGAATTTTTCCAGCCAGTGGATGGTGTAGTCACCCGACCGGAACTGCGGATCGTCAAGGATCTTCAGGTGCAGCGGGATCACCGTCTTCACCCCCTCGATCACGAACTCATCAAGGGCGCGGCGCATGCGCTGGATGGCCTCCAGACGGGTCGGCGCGCGCACGATCAGCTTGGCGATCATGCTGTCGTAATAGGGCGGGACGCGGTATCCAGCATACAGCGCGCTGTCCACGCGCACGCCCAGGCCACCGGGCGGGTGGAAGACGCTGATGGTGCCGGGGGTGGGCATGAAGGTCTGCGGATCTTCGGCATTGATGCGACATTCGATCGCATGGCCGGAGAAGTGGATGTCCTTCTGGTCGTATCCCAGCGGTTCACCCGCCGCGATGCGGATCTGTTCACGCACGAGGTCCACGTCGCAGACCATTTCCGTCACCGGATGTTCCACCTGCAGGCGGGTGTTCATCTCGATGAAGCAGAACTGCCCGTCCTGATACAGGAACTCCAGCGTGCCGGCGTTGCGATAGCCCAGCTTTTTCAGCGCCGAGGTCGCGATCTCGCCGATTTCGTCGCGCTGCTTCGCATCGAGCGCGGGCGACCCGGCTTCTTCGAGGAGCTTCTGGTGGCGACGCTGCAGGGAACAGTCGCGTTCCCCGAAATGCACGACATTGCCGTGCGTGTCCGCCATGATCTGCAATTCGATGTGGCGCGGCCGGTCGAGGTATTTTTCCAGATACACCTCGTCATTGCCGAACGCGGCGCGGGCCTCGGTGCGGGCGACGCTCCATGCTTCCTCAAGGTCGTCGGCGGTGGCGGCAACCTTCATGCCGCGTCCGCCGCCGCCCGCCGCCGCCTTGATCAGCACGGGATAGCCAACCCTGTCGGCGACTTCGCGCGCCTGCTCCAGGTTTTCCAGCGCCCCGTCGGACCCCGGCACCAGCGGCACGCCAAGCGCGCGCATGGTGGTCTTGGCGGTGATCTTGTCACCCATCATGCGGATATGGTCGGCCGTCGGGCCGATGAAGGTCAGGCCGTGGGCCTCCACCGTTTCGGCGAAATCCGCATTTTCCGACAGGAAGCCATAGCCGGGATGGATCGCGTCCGCCCCGGTGATGGTGGCCGCCGACAGGATGGCCGCGACGTTGAGGTACGAATCACGGCTGGCGGGCGGGCCGATGCACACGGCCTCATCCGCGAGGCGGACATGCATCGCGTCCGAATCGGCCGTCGAATGCACGGCAACGGTGGGGATGCCCAGTTCGCGGCAGGCCCGCAGGATGCGCAGGGCGATCTCGCCGCGATTGGCGATCAGGATCTTGGAAAACATTACTCTATGATGGCCAGGACTTCGCCGTATTCAACAGGCTCGCCCGAGGGGACGAGGATCTTGGTCAGGGTGCCCGCGCGCGGGGCCTTGATCTGGTTGAAGGTCTTCATCGCCTCGATCAGCATCAGGGTCTGGCCCGCGACGACCTGCTGGCCTTCGGTCACGAAGGGCGGGGCCGACGGGTCGGGCGTCAGGTAGGCCACGCCGACCATCGGGCTGGTGACCGCGCCCGGATGCTTCGACAGGTCGGCGGGCGGGGCCGCGACGGGCACCGGGGCCGCGACCGGGGCGGGCGCTGCGACCGGCGGCGGCGGGGCGACGGCATGGGTCGCGGCCGGCGCCGCGCGCACGACACGGACGCGGCTGTCCTTTTCCGCGATCTCGATTTCGGTCAGGCCAGTTTCGGTCAGAATTTCGGCCAATGCCCGAATGGCATCCGCATCCACGAGCAGTCGGCTCATTGATCGTCCTCGTCCAGAATCATGTCGGTCATCGCATGAAGCGCCAGCGCGTACCCCCGCACGCCAAGCCCGCAGATGACGCCGATGGCGGCGCGGGAGACGTAGGAGGTATGGCGGAACGCCTCACGGCGATGGATGTTGGAAATATGGACCTCGATCACCGGCAGATCGACCGCCAGCAGGGCGTCAAGGACCGCGATGGAGGTATGGGAATAGGCCGCCGGGTTGATGATGATGCCACGTGCGCGGCCCCGGCATTCCTGAATCCACGAAACGAGTTCCCCTTCGCCGTTGGTCTGGCGGAAATCGATCGCCACGTCGAGCTGCTCCGCAGCCTGCACGCAGACCTGTTCGACATCATCAAGGGTTGCGACGCCGTACACTTCCGGCTGCCGCAGTCCAAGCATGTTGAGGTTCGGGCCGTTGAGAACGGCAATCAGGGGACGCTCCATAATGACAGGCGCCGTAGCATGCCCTTCGCTGCGATCCAAGCCTGTTCTGCATTCCATGGCGAATCGAACGCCGCCCATGCCGTCCCGTGGGCCTGGCGGATGTGCCCGCGCGGCATGTGGCGGACAGTTTCCCTATGTTAATGACATGAGGGATAGGAAATAATCCCTCAATAAATATAAAGCTGACTTTTGAAGTCATAATATACGGGATGGACGCATACCTGAATCGGGCTGGTCGCGTTCATGTATATTATGTAATGGTTCCCGCCATGACTGTCGGACCCCTTCATATACAGTCGCGAAAGCGGCGGCGGATACCGGATTTTCCGGCATGGGTCCTGTCATGTCTGCTGATGGTCTGCCTTGGCCTGATGTGTGGCGCCCGTGATGCCCATGCCCGGCATGCCAAACATGGCGTGCATCACGCCGTGGCCCGGCAGGGTGCGGCCACCCGGCACCATCATCACCATGCCCTGCGCCGCCTGCCTGGCCTGCCCCCGATGCACAGCGTTTCATCCACATGGTCGCAGCACGGACTGGCAAGCTGGTATGGCACCCATCGCGAAATCGGCCATCGCACGGCATCGGGGGATGTGTTCGACCCCATGGCGATGACGGCGGCGCACCGGCAGTTGCCGCTGGGCACACTGGTGCGGATTCGCTCGACCTCCACGGGGCGTTCGGTCATTGTCAGGATCAATGACCGCGGCCCCTATCGCGGCAGGAGGATCATCGACCTGTCGCCGGCGGCGGCGCGGATGATCGGCCTGCTCGACCGCGGGACGATGATGGTCGAGATTACGGCGCTTCCCCCGGGGGCTGCTTCGCAGGGGTAGTGGCCTCGGTCCCTGGCGCGTGGTGGGACTTGCGCGCGATGGACCATCCCTCCATCTGCGGGCCGTTGTCACGCAGGCACATCTGGATTTCCAGCCCGGCGTTGAGTTCCGCGCCCAGCAGCACGACATAGGCCGAGACGTAGAACCACATCATCGTCGCCACAAAGGCGCCAAGGGGTCCATAGGTCGCGCCATATCCGGCGATATGGCTGACGTAATAGGAAAACCCGAACGAGGTCAGCAGCCACAGCAGGGTCGCGGCCACCGAACCGGGCAGGATGCAGCGCCATGACGTGCTCTGCCGGTTGGGGCCGAATCGGTAGAGCAGCGAACATCCCGACAGCACGAACAGCAGCATCAGCGCCGGCCCGCCCATATGCACCAGCAGTTCGACCGACCCCGGCGGCGGGGCGAGCGAGAGCTTCTGCGGCAGGTAATCCAGCAGGATCGGCAGCGCCACCATCAGCGCCAGCGTCAGGATGCCGCCAAAGATCGCACACAGCGTCATGATCATGCCCATGGCCTGAAAGCGCAGGAAACTGCGGGTTTCAGGCGTGTTATAGGCCACGTTCATCGCCAGCAGCAGCGAACGCGTCGCCGCCGAAGCCGACCACATGGCGATGGTGGTCGAGACGATCAGGTTCAGTGTCAGCGAGGAATGGGACTGTGCGACAAGGATGTGGATCCTCTCGCCGATCAGGTCGTATGCCGCGGGCGGCAGCAGGTTGCGCAGGACGACAAGCTGTGGCTCCACCGTCTGGGGATCGAACAGCAGCCCGTAGATGGAGATCATCGTGCTCATGGCCGGGAACAGCGACAGCGTGGCGTAGAACGCGCATCCCGCGGCCGCCAGCGTGATCTGGTCCGACGCGATGTTGGTGGCCACCTGTTTCATGACGGGCAGGATGTGACGGTGCAGGGCGTCATTCATGTCCGTGCCGTTCTTTGTGGCGCGTCCGGGGGTGGGCGGCGCGGGGGTGACGGAGGCCGCCACCTCGATCTGGTCTGGGGAAGAAGAGATCAATGCGTTGTCCAGGTTCTGGTCACTTGGGTCCCGGTGGCCGGGGCCGGCGGGCGACATGCTGCGTCCCCGGCCTCCCGTCCTGCCGGGGACGAAAAATGAATCACGACAATATTTTGGTCGATTTCGCCCACCTTAAACGAAAAAGGTCACGAGGAGGCGAATTTTTCTATTGCGTTATGGGCGTATTGTCCTCATATGCGCTCCCTACGCAACAACGCACGTGCCACTGGCCCTCTGAGGTTACGCAACGACGTCAAGCGTTCTGGCAATCGGAGCCTGCTGCTTGGGCTCCTCACTGGTCGCTGGTCCGTTAGACCGTTTCGCAACATCTGTCCGTTTGTTCAGTACTCCCACTTGCATCCGGACGGCAGAACAGAAGGGATTTGGGTGCGATGACTCCCAAAATCGCCCGTTATCTGGCCGAGCAGTCCCCTGCGACGCCATGCCTTGTCGTTGACGTCGATCGCGTCGAGGAACGCTATAGCGCCCTGCGCGAGGCGTTGCCGCTTGCGCGCATCTACTACGCGGTCAAGGCGAATCCGGCTCCGGCCATCCTCGACCGGCTTGTCGGCCTTGGTTCTGCTTTCGACGCCGCCTCGTGGGAAGAAATCCAGATGTGCCTGCGCGCCGGTGCCGCGCCGCAGGACATCTCGTTCGGCAATACCGTCAAGAAGGTGTCGGCCATTGCGCGGGCGCATGAGGCGGGCATCGACATGTTCGCCTTCGACTGCGCCGAGGAACTCGAAAAGCTGGCGCGCCATGCGCCGGGCGCGCGGGTCTACTGCCGCCTGATCGTGGAGAACGAGGGCGCGGACTGGCCACTGTCGCGCAAGTTCGGCACGACGCTGGACAATGCGCGCGACCTGATGCTGCGGGCGCGTGACATGGGGCTGGACCCGTATGGCCTGTCCTTCCATGTCGGCAGCCAGCAGACCGAAACCAACGCGTATGAAGCCGCGATCGCGCGGGTCGGCATGCTGTTCACCGACCTGAAGGCCGCGGGGCTTGAACTGCGCATGGTCAACCTTGGTGGCGGGTTCCCGATCCGTTACCGCGATGACGTGCCGGGCATCGACCGTTTCGCGCTGGCGATCAGCCACGCGATGACGGAGCATTTCGGCAATGACCTGCCGGAAATGATCGTGGAGCCGGGACGTTTCATCGTTGGTGACGCGGGCGTGGTCTCGTCCGAGGTCGTGCTGGTCAGCCGTCGCGGCATCGATGATGGCGTGCGGTGGGTCTATCTCGACATCGGTCGCTTCGGCGGTCTGGCGGAGACGGAGGGCGAGGCGATTCGCTATGGCATCTGCACGCCGCATGACGGCATGGCGACAGGGCCGGTGGCGATTGCCGGTCCGACCTGCGACGGGGCGGACATCATGTATGAAAAGACGCCCTATAACCTGCCGCTGGGTCTGGAATCGGGCGACCGGGTCGAACTGCTCTCCACCGGGGCGTATGTCTCGACCTACTGCTCGACCGGGTTCAATGGCCTGGCGCCGTTGACCGAGCATTATATCTGAGTGGATCTTTCTGCTTAAGATACTGAAAAGTAATAAAAGTTTTTGGGTGCGGCCTTTTTTCAAAAAGGCGGCGTCTTTTGAAGCTTTTTGAAAAAAGCTTCACCAAAAACTTTTAAAAACCTGTCTTTCGGGAGGGGCGGCGCGGGATATCCGTGGCCGTCCCTTTTCTATTTTGTGGGGCGCGATAGAACATCACCCGTCTGTCATCTTCCGTCGGGGGCGCGCCATGCGTAATTCATTTTCCTTCCTGCCCGCCTGCCTTGCCACCGCATTGCTGTGCTTTGGACTGGCGCGACCGGCATGGGCGAATCCGTCGCTGGTGCATGCAACGCCCGCCGCGCGACAGAGCGTGGGGGCGGGAACGGTGACGATCCGGCTGGATTTCGATTCGGTCATTGACCCGTTCCACACGCGACTCGTCCTGCTCGGGCCAAGCGGGGTGCCGCAACTGCTGCTGGCCTCGCCCAAGGATGACGAGCAGCAGGTGATTTCGGTCGATGTGCCGCTGTCCACGCCGGGCGCGTATGTCCTGCAATGGCGCGCGGGCGGCAAGGGAAGCGGCGTCAGCCATGGCGACGTGCCGTTCGAGGTGGTCGCCGCCCCACAGAAGTAACGACCTGCTGGGGTCAGGTCGTCGCTGTATGAAACACCCGGGCGCTGCCCGGACCCGGCAGGGAGCGCGCTCCCTGCACCCTGATTCGTTCACGAAGTCATGGTTTCCAAAGGGTAATACCCTTTGGTGGGGGTTCGGGGGCAAAGCCCCCGGGCATGCGACGCCACTGGCCTGTTAAACGCCGGACCGCGTTATTCCACGGCCGCGCGCAATCCGGCGCCCGCCGCCAGCGGGCACAGCGGGATCGCTGCGGCCAGGAACGCCGCGAGCAGTTCAAGGTCCGGCCCCCATGACAGGCCCGTCTGTGCCGCATCCAGCGCCGCCGCGCCGAAAATCAGCGCGGGCGTGGTCAGCGGCAGCACCAGCAGCGGCAGCAGCACGCCGCCGCGTCGCGCGCCCAGCACGACCGAGGCCGCCATCCCCCCGATCAGCGAGAGAATCAGTGTGCCCAGCAGCAGTCCGATCAGCAGGATCGGCAGGCTGTCCGACGGCATGCCCAGCATGATGCCCAGGGGTGCTGCGGCAGCCAGCAGCGGCAGGCCGGTGGTCAGCCAGTGGGCCATCATCTTCGCCAGTGCGATCAGCGCGGGCGGCAGGCCGGTCATCATCAACTGGTCCAGCGACCCGTCCTCCAGTTCCGACCCGAACAGGCGGTCGAGCGGCAGGAGGGCGGCCAGAAGCGCGCAGACCCAGACGATTCCCGGCGCCATGTGGCGCAGCAGTTCCGGCGAGGGACCGAGTGCGAGCGGGAACAGCGCGCCCGCAAGGATGAAGAACAGCACGGAACCCAGCGTATCCGCCCCGTGGCGCAGGGCCAGGCGCAGGTCGCGTTCAAGGATGGCGAGGATCAGGGTGGGGGTCTGAAGCTTCAAAACAGGTCATCCTCGGGGAAATCCTCCATCGCCTGGGGGATGTCGGATTCGTTCAGTCCCGGCAGCGCCAGCGATTTTGCATCCGGCAGGGGGAGGGGAACGTGCGTGGTTGCGATCACGATTCCGCCAGCTTCGCGATGGGTGCGGAAAAGCGTTTCCAGCAGTCCCATCGTGTTGCTGTCGAGGCCGAGGCTCGGTTCATCCAGCAGCCAGAGCGGCGCACGGGCCAGCAGGACGCGCGCCAGTGCGGCGCGGCGTTTCTGCCCAGCCGAGAGCATGCGTGCAGGCAGGTCCGCCAGTCCGGAAATATTGAGTGCAGACATGCAGGAATCCGGATCGCCGCCGCCAGCGCGCGCCGCCAGCGTCAGGTTTTCGCGCAGCGTCAGCCCGGGTTTGAGCGCATCCTGATGGCCCAGGTACGCCACCCGTTCGGCATGGCGCGAACGGTCCGCCAGCGCATCGACGCCTGACCACAGCACATGGCCGCCTTCCGGTTTGCGCAGCCCGGCCAGCACACGCAGCAATGTGGACTTTCCAGCACCGTTCGGACCGGTCAGCAGCAGCGCGTCACCCGCGTCGAGCGCCAGGCCAACCTGGTCCAGAACAAGGCGTTCCCCGCGAAAAACCGAGATATTTTCCACTTTCAGCAGGGGCGTGTTCCTGGGGGCAAAGGCAGTGATGGCCGGGTCCTCCACATGATTGTGACCGGGGTGGGACAGGGCGTGCCGAAACCCGATCCCGCGTTCTTGTTACCGGGGCTAGCTTGTGTCAGCCCCGCGTCCGGGTATGTTCTACCACCGTTGGGAGATCAAGCCGGTTATCCACTGAAAGGTCACGCCACGCCTGTCTGTTCACGTGGCGGGAGGGCTTCGGTGGATGGCTAACGGCTGATGCCTCGGAGGAAACAAAGCCAATGAAGACGGTTGGGCACGACTCACTGAAAACGGGCCGCACACTTAATGTGGACGGCAAGACCTACCATTATTTTTCCATCCCCGAAGCCGAGAAGACAATCGGCGACGTCGCACGACTGCCGGTCAGCCTGAAGGTGCTGCTGGAAAACGTCCTGCGGTTCGAGGACGGACATTCCTATACGGTTGACGACGCCAAGGCGATCGCCGGCTGGCTGCCCAAGGGCAGTTCCACCAAGGAAGTGCCGTTCAAGCCCGCGCGCATCCTGATGCAGGACTTCACCGGCGTCCCCGCCGTGGTTGACCTTGCCGCGATGCGCGACGGCATCCTCAAGCTCAAGGGTGACCCGCAGAAGGTCAACCCGCTGGTGCCCGTCAACCTCGTGATCGACCATTCGGTCATGGTGGATGTCGCGGGTTCGCCCGAAGCGCTGCAGGATAACGTCACGATCGAGTTCGAACGTAACGGCGAACGTTACGCCTTCCTGCGCTGGGGCCAGGAAGCGTTCGAGAACTTCTCGGTCGTGCCGCCGGGCACGGGTATCTGCCATCAGGTGAACCTGGAATACATCGCGCAGGCGGTGTGGACGGCGCATGTCGGTGGCAAGGACTATGCCTATCCCGACACCCTGTTCGGCACCGACAGCCACACGACCATGGTCAACGGCATGGGCGTGCTGGGCTGGGGTGTTGGCGGGATCGAGGCCGAGGCCGCGATGCTGGGCCAGCCGATCGCCATGCTGATCCCCGATGTCATCGGGTTCAAGATGACCGGCAAGCTGCCCGAAGGCGTGACCGCCACCGACCTGGTGCTGACGGTGACGCAGATGCTGCGCAAGAAGGGCGTCGTCGGCAAGTTCGTCGAGTTTTTTGGCCCCGCCCTTGACCACCTGCCGGTGGCCGACCGCGCGACCATCGCCAACATGGCCCCGGAATACGGCGCGACCTGCGGCTTCTTCCCCGTCGATGACCTGACGCTGGATTACCTGCGCCAGACCGGTCGTGAGGAACACCGCATCAAGCTGACGGAAGAATACCTCAAGGCGCAGGGCATGTTCCGTCACCCGCATTCGGAACATCCCGTCTTCACCGACACGCTGGAACTCGACCTTGCGACCATCGTGCCGTCGATCGCGGGTCCGAAGCGTCCGCAGGACCGCGTGGTCCTCAAGGGTGCCGACAAGGCGTTCGAGACGGAACTGACCGGCAGCCTGGGCGTGCCCGAAGCCGACAAGAACAAGAAGGCGCCTGTCGCGGGCACCAACTATGAACTGGGTCACGGCGATATCGTGATCGCGGCGATCACGTCGTGCACCAACACCTCCAACCCGGCGGTCCTGATCGCTGCGGGCCTGGTGGCGAAAAAGGCGCGCGCGCTGGGCCTGAAGCCCAAGCCGTGGGTGAAGACGTCGCTGGCGCCGGGTTCGCAGGTCGTCACCGACTACCTGACGCGTGCGGGCCTGCAGGAAGAGCTTGACGCGATGGGCTTCAACACCGTCGGGTATGGCTGCACCACCTGTATCGGCAATTCCGGCCCGCTTGAGGACCACATTGTCGATGCCATCGAGAACAACAAGCTCGTGGCCGTGTCCGTCCTGTCGGGCAACCGCAACTTCGAGGGGCGTATTTCCCCGAACGTGCGCGCCAACTACCTCGCCAGCCCGCCGCTGGTGGTCGCCTACTCCCTGCTGGGCACCATCCGCGAGGACCTGACGACGGCGTCGCTGGGCACGTCCAAGGATGGCAAGCCGGTGTACCTGAAGGACATCTGGCCCACCAACCACGAGATCGCCGCCCTGATGGGTTCGGCCATCACGCGTGACGAGTTCATCAAGCGCTACAAGCACGTCAGCCAGGGCACCAAGGAGTGGCAGAACCTGAAGGTCGCGACGGGTTCGGAAACCTATGCATGGGATCCGTCCTCCACCTACGTGCAGGATCCGCCGTACTTCCAGGACATCACGCCCGAGCCCAAGCCGCGTGGCGACATCATCGGTGCGCGCATCCTTGCGCTGCTGGGTGACAACATCACGACCGACCACATCTCGCCCGCCGGCGCGATCAAGGAAAGCTCCCCCGCGGGCAAGTATCTTGAAGCCCATGGCGTCGCGAAGAAGGACTTCAACTCCTACGGTTCGCGTCGTGGCAATGACCGCGTGATGGTGCGTGGCACGTTCGCCAACATCCGCATCAAGAACGAGATGGTTCCGGGGACCGAGGGTGGCTTCTCCAAGCATTATCCCGACGGCAAGGAAGGCGCCATCTACGACGTGGCGATGGAGTACAAGAAGGAAGGCACGCCGCTGGTCGTCTTTGGCGGCAAGGAATACGGCATGGGGTCGTCGCGCGACTGGGCGGCGAAGGGCACCCTGCTGCTGGGCGTGCGTGCGGTGATCGCCGAAAGCTTCGAGCGCATCCACCGTTCCAACCTGGTGGGCATGGGCGTGCTGCCGCTGCTGTTCAAGGACGGCACGACGCGCAAGACGCTGGGCCTGAAGGGCGATGAAATCATCGAAATCAAGGGGCTGGACAACATCACCCCGCGCATGACGATGACGATGACCATCACCCGTGCCGATGGCTCCAAGCAGGAAGTTCCCCTGCTGTGCCGTGTCGATACGCTGGACGAGGTCGAGTATTTCCGCAATGGCGGCATTCTCCAGACCGTTCTGCGTGGCATGACCAAGGCCGCCTGATCCATACAGGCCGGCTGGTGGTTTCGCCAGCATAGGTAAGAAAGACGGCGGTCCGTATCACGGGCCGCCGTTTTTTTATGTCCCGATGATGGCGGCCCGTCCTGCCGATGGCGAAAAACCGCCGGATTCGCCCATGCCTCCGTCCCCGTTATACGGAACCTTGCAAGAAACACATGTCGGCGGTGCTTTTACGCTATATTGTGTATAAATACGGCATCGTTTAAAACTATATATGATGTAATAACATGCTGCACGTACCGGGGCCTCATGGATCTGCTCTCTGCCTTGCACAGCTTCGTTCGCGTGGCTGCAACTGGCTCGTTCTCCGCCGTTTCACGTGAAACCGGGGCCAGCCAGCCGACGATTTCGCGCCATATCGCACTGCTGGAGGCCCATTACGGCGCCACCCTGTTCGCGCGCACAACCCGCAGCCTGATGATGACGGAGGACGGGCGCAGCCTGCTTCCTCACGCCTATGAAGTGCTGGAGATCCTGGAGACGGCGGAAACCGCGCTGGGACGTCGCCGGGCGTCGGTGTCAGGACTGGTCCGGCTGGGTGTTACGACGGCTTTCGGCCTGTATCTGACGGGCAAGCTGGGCAAGCTGCTGGAGGAACATCCCGACCTGTCGGTCGAACTCGTCATGCGCGACGGGTTTGGTGACCTGGTGGAGGAGGGACTCGACCTTGCGGTCAGGGTGGGGTCCATTGCCGAAGGTTCCCTGATTGCGCGGCGACTCGGGTCCGTGCGTCGGTATGTCGTGGCTTCCAGCGACTATCTGGCCCGGCGTGGCACGCCGGCGCATCCGCGCGACCTGCTGAACCATCCCTGTATTGCCTACAGCTATGGCGGATCGCGCCATGACTGGCATTTCGAGTGCAAGGGGGAGGAGAACGTCGTCGCCGCCAGTGGCCCCTTCCGCGCCAACAGCAGCGAGGCCGTATTGCAGGCGGTGCGTTCCGGCCTGGGCATCGGCATGCTGCCGTCCTTTCAGGTGGAGGAAGATATCGCCAGCGGGCGGTTGATCCACCTGTTCCCCGAATGGACGGTGCCGGAAATGCCGTTCTATGCGGTGCATACCGGACCGCGCACCCTGCCGCTGCGTACCCGCACGGTGCTGGATTTCCTGATCGATATTTCGGACGTGCTGCGGCAGGGGTAAGTTGTCCGTAGGGCGCGCGTGGAACCTGTCAAAAGGGTTCGTGCTGGTGGGGATGGTCAGGGCTCTGCCCTGAAACCCGCCAAAGGGCATTGCCCTTTGGAAACCATGACTTTTCAGGGCATTGGGGTGTGGGATCGAGGCCCAGCACCCAAAGCATTCAGAAGTTTTTGGTGAAGCTTTTTCAAAAAGCTTCAAAGAATGTCGCCTTTTCAAAGACAGGGCGACATCCAAAAACTTTTATATTTCCTCAATCAAGCGAACTGCTGGCATTCTTGTCAGTCGGTGCCGCCGGATCCTGCGATGCGCGTGCGCGCTGTTCCTCGCTGGAGGCCATCATGTCGCTGTTGAAGCCGTCATGCAGGATATGCGCCCACGTTTCCATCCAGCTATTGCCTTTCTGCACGAAATTCAGCGCGGCGGGATGCTGCGACAGCGTTTCCTTGGCCCAGTCATCCGGGCTTTGCAGGGAGGCGGTCTTGTCGGTGGCGACCGGATTGAGGAAGATCGTCACCGTTTCCATATTCACCGTATGGTCAGGTGAAGGGGAGGCGAGGGTCCAGCTTGCCTTGTAAAGGACATTCGGCAGGGTGAAGCCCAGTTCCTTCAGGCGGTTGGCAATGATGGCCGTGCGCGTGATGGAGGTGGGATAGACCGCCGCCGTGAACCAGCATTCCACACCCGGCGGTTTTGCCGGCATGACATGGGCGGCAAGGTTGCGGTCGTCATGGCAACTGGAATCCATCGACAGCGCGGCGGTCTCCGGCAGGGCCTGCGTGCTGGCCTCGGCCCCGATCAGGCCGGTGACGACATGATCGTGAACCCGGACAAGGACATTTTCCAGAATCTCGCCATGCGGGCCGGTGATGACATTCATGACCGGATGCCACACCCCTGCCGGCAGCGGCAGGATGCGTCCCGCGAACGGGATCGCCTTGGTCAGACGATCGGTGATCGGCATCATGGTTACGACGCCATCATCACCCCCGCCGGCATTGTCGCTGGGGGGCGGGGCGTCATTCATGCCCAACGCATGATGGATGCGCTGGGTGATGTTCTGCACACCGGGCCACAGGCGCCCCAGATACGCAGGTGGAAAGACCAGCATCAGGATCGAAAAGATGAAAATGGAATACAGGCACAGACGCCATACCGGGGCACGATGCCAGAGACGGGAAAAAGCAGACATTCCGGGATTTCATATCCTGACGCGACATCCGGCCGGGAACGCAGGACCGGATGACAGAAAAGACCATTTCGCCTTACGCCGCGCATCCGGGCAGCCACAGGGCGACTGATGACGCCACGATCACGGGGGATCCCGGCCCCGTCAATGGGACCGGGTGCGGATTACTTGATGATGCGCGCCTTCTGGGCTTCGCTGTCATTGGCGATTTCCGCCACGACACCATCCTCGTTCGACACGATACGTACCAGCTTAGCACCCTGCTGCTGCGCGGTGATGAGCGAGTCGCTGATCATGTCCTCGATGGAACGGGCAAGGTCGCGCGCGCTGGCGGCGGGGCCCATGCGGTCCTGACGGCGCATGACCTGGAACAGCAGCGACGGGTCGATGCCGCCGGTTTCCACCTTCAGGCCATAGCTGTCGATCATCGCCTCGATCTCCAGCGCGGAGACGCGGGCGATATCCAGCCCCTCAAGCGCACGGAACACGAAGATCCGGTCCAGACGGTTCAGCACTTCCGGCGCGAAGCCCGCCTGGCGCAGGGCCTCGACGGATTCGGCGCGCATCTTGTCGGGCTCGTCACTCAGGCGGTCGGCGATCTCCGACAGTTCATCGGTGGCGATGTTGGAGGTCAGGATGAAGATGCAGCGCACGGTGGAGATGTGCTGCCCCGTGGAGGCCTCGGTCACATGGCCGTCGTTCCATGCCGTCAGGAACTTCTTGAAGACATCGGGATGTGCCTTCTCGATCTCGTCGAGCAGCACCACCGCGTCGGGCTTTTCTTTCAGCCCCCCGGTCAGCTTGCCGTACGTGTCGGACCCGACATACCCCTTGGGCGAACCGAAAAGCTGCGTCGCGGCGTGCGGCGAACTCATCTGCGTCATGTCGAAGTTCAGCAGGGGCCGGTCAAGCTGTCGCGCAAGCTGCTTGGCAAGGTAGGTCTTGCCCGTGCCCGGCGGCCCGGCCAGCAGGAAGATGCCCACGGGCTTGCCACGGACATGAAGCGCCAGCCTGCGGCGTAGCTGGGCGGCGATGTCCTCGCACACCTGGTCCTGGCCGATGACGCGCGCACGCAGGCTCGCGGCCAGTTCCTCGGCATCTATGATGGTTTCTTTCTGCTCGCGCGCCAGCATTTCTTCCAGCGCACTACGATTGGTCAGTCTGGCCAGTACGTCCATCATCCATCCCCGTCTGCGTCGGAGTCCCTTTCTGGCCAGTCTCTCTGCACGGTTTTCGAACCAGAGTCCGGCCAGCGTCAAAAATGCGCTACCCACGGCTGCGACCGGATAGGCCGGCGCACACCATTCCATGAAATGCCGTATGCTGGCGAGCGAAAGATGCAAGGCCGCAGCGGCCTGTATGCTGCCCAGTATCAGGAATATGACCATGATGACCGGCAGCATGCGTTCAAAAGCCGGATACAGCGCCTTCATTGAACGACGACCCCGATAACAAGTTGTCCATCCTTGTACAGCACCGGCAGCGACGTCGGCCCGGGGACAAAGATCGCCCCCGCATGCAGTCCGGTGGCGCCCGGGTCGCTGACGGGACGGATCGTGACCTCGCCCGCGATGCGGATCGGCAGGACAACCGTACGTGGCTGCCCCGTCAGGTGCACGATCTGGGTCAGGCCCATGGATTCCACGCTGACGACCGAACTGCCCGTGCCCATGTCATACAGCGGCATTTCCGCCAGCACGATCTCATGGCGCTTGAGCGCCGCGAGGATCGCATTCTTCTGGTTGATGTCGAATGACGTGAACTGCAGCATGTCGGTTGCGCGGTCCGGCGCGATCATGGGCATTTCACCCAGAAGGTCCGCATGCGTGCGGGTATGGTCCACCGCCGCGCGCAATCCCCCGCCGGCACTGCTGCCGCCCTGTCCCGCCAGTGCGGTGGGTGCCCCGGCAGCGCCGCCTGCGCCACTGGTGGCATCCGACGCGCCGCCAAGGCTGTGGACGCCAAGGCCCCCCGCCACGACAGCCGCCAGCAGCCCCGCCACAACCATGCGGCGGCTGCCGCCCTGGCGTTGTGGCTGGCGGGATGGTTCCGTCGGTGGGGCGGACATCGGCGTCATGTTATTATAATGATGGGGCCGGAAGGGGGAGGCAAGCGTTTAAGCGGCGCGTAGTGTGACCGGCGGCTTAAAAAAGCGTTCACATATGCATTTGCCCGTCCCGTACTGTCGGCGTGCACTATATAGAACTTGCGAACTGGCGGATCATGGCCTAAGTATTGCGGCAATTCCTTCAATTTACGATTATTTGGGGGGTGGCCGCAGGGCCGCCTTTTTTGCATTGGACGCAGACCTGCCTTTCCTGACCGGCCTCGACGCCCGCATCGCCGACATGATCGGCCCCGCGCTGGTGGACATGGGGTTCGAGCTTGTCCGCGTCGCGGTGCTGGGGCGGGAATCCCCGACCGTGCAGATCATGGCCGATCGCGCCGATGGTTCGCAGATCACCATTGAGGATTGTGAGCAGATCAGTCACGCGGTCGGCGCAATCCTCGACGTGGAGGACCCGCTGCCGGGTGAATGGACGCTGGAGGTCTCGTCCGCCGGGATCGACCGCCCGCTGACGCGACCCAAGGACTGGGACCGTTATGCTGGCCACCTTGCGAAGGCGGAGATGAACATGCCCGTCGATGGCCGCAAGCGGTTTTCGGGCATCGTGCTCGGCGCGCGCGACGGGCACGGGTTGATGCGCCTTGACGACGGGGTCGAGGTGGCGTTGCCTTTCGAGGAGATGCGCAAGGCGCGGCTGGTGCTGACCGATGCGCTGATCGAGGCGAGCGCCCGCATGGCGCGTCCCGACGGTGACGCGCCGCAGACTGATGAGGACCCGACGGCCGAGTCGCCGGACGGGATGTTGGAACAGACTCGCGGTCGGCGCGGCGGCAAGCCGTCGCGCAAGGCCCACTGAAAGACGCTCTGGAGACCCTGATGGATACGTCCGTTTCCCGTCCTGAACTGTTGCTGGTGGCGGATGCCGTCGCGCGTGAGAAGTCGATCGACCGCGAAGAAGTGCTCGAGGCGATGGAGCAGGCCATCCAGAAGGCCGGCCGCGCCAAGTACGGCCACGAAAAGGACATTCGCGCCACCATCGACCGCAAGACCGGTGACGTGCGCCTGTCGCGCTGGACCGAGGCGGTGGAGGAAGTGGAGAACGAGGAGACCCAGATCCCGCTTCACATCGCGCGCAAGTTCCGCCCGGAAATCCAGTTGGGCGAACATCTGATCGACCCGCTGCCGCCCATCGATTTCGGCCGCATCGCCGCCCAGACGGCCAAGCAGGTGATCGTCCAGCGCGTGCGCGAATATGAGCGCAAGCGCCAGTACAACGATTTCAAGGACCGCGTGGGCGAGATCGTCAACGGCACCGTCAAGCGGACCGAATACGGCAACCTGATGGTGGAGATCGGCAGTTCCGAGGCGCTGCTGCGCCGCGACGAACTGATCCCGCGCGAAAGCTTCCGCAATTCGGATCGCGTGCGCGCCTATATCTATGACGTGCGTGATGAGCCGCGCGGGCCGCAGATCTTCCTGTCGCGCACGCACCCGGCGTTCCTTGCCAAGCTGTTCGCGCAGGAAGTGCCCGAAATCTATGACGGCATCATCGAGATCAAGGCCGTGGCCCGTGATCCGGGTTCGCGCGCCAAGATGGCGGTGATCTCCCGCGATGCCTCCATCGACCCGGTCGGCGCGTGCGTCGGCATGCGCGGATCGCGCGTGCAGGCGGTGGTGCAGGAACTGCAGGGCGAGAAGATCGACATCATCCCGTGGAGCCCGCAGGCCGCGACCTTCGTGGTCAACGCGCTGGCGCCGGCGGAAGTGAGCAAGGTGGTGATGGACGAGGAAGCCGGCAGGGTCGAGGTGGTCGTCCCCGACGAGCAGTTGAGCCTTGCCATCGGCCGTCGCGGCCAGAACGTGCGCCTTGCCAGCCAGTTGACGCGCTGGGACATCGACATCCTGACCGAGGCCGAGGAATCGGAGCGTCGCCAGGAAGAGTTCCGCCGCCGCAGCAACCTGTTTGTCGAGGCGCTTGACGTTGACGACGTGATCGCCGGCCTGCTGGTGACCGAAGGGTTCCATTCCATCGAGGAACTGGCCTTCGCCGATGCGGACGAACTGGCGGGAATCGAGGGCTTTGACGAGGATGTCGCCAGCGAACTGGTGCGACGCGCCGAAGGCTTCCTCGCCCGCCGCGAAGAGGAAATGGACGAAAAGCGCCGCGCGCTTGGCGTGTCGGACGATATCGCCAACCTTGGTGTATTCACGGTGCAGATGCTCGTGACGCTGGGTGAGAAGGGCGTCAAGACGCTTGATGACCTTGCGGACCTGGCGGGTGACGAACTGGTCGATATCCTTGGCGCCGATGCCATTGATGAGGAAGCGGCCAACGAGATCATCATGGCCGCGCGCGCGCACTGGTTCGAGGATGACGAGTCGGGGGCGGATGAGGCCCCTGAACAGCAGGAGAATTCCGACGTCTGAGGAATATCCCATAGACGATCACGAGACGCAGGAAGAACGCGGGCCGCTGCGCCGTTGCGCGGTCACGCGGGAGCGCCTGCCACGTGAAACGATGGTCCGGTTTGTTATTTCACCTGACCGGATCGTGACCCCCGATCTTTCCGCGCGTCTGCCCGGACGGGGAATTTGGTTGAGCGCACGGCGGGATGTGCTAGAAACAGCACAGACACGTGGCGTGTTTGCACGTGCCGCGCGCGGACAGGTTGTCATTCCGCCTGATCTGGCCCATCTGGTAATGGACGGGCTTGAACGCAGGATGATGGATGTCCTGGGACTCGCACGGCGGGCCGGACAGGTTGTCTGTGGCTTTGCCAAGGTGCGGGAATGGGTCGTGGGCGGTCGCGCCGCGCTGGTTATCCAGGCGGCGGACGGGAGCCCGGACGAGAGGATGAGAGTTTTGTCCGGTGCACGGGATCTTCCGGTTGCGGTTGTTCCTACGGCATCGGCACTGGGTGCGGCATTCGGCCGTGACCATGTCGTTCATGCAGCGATGCTGCATGGCGAACTGGCGCGCCGTTTCCGTGTCGAGAATGAACGTTTTGCGGGACTGTCCGGCAGGATGGAACCGAATTCGGCGGATAAGTCCGTCGGACGGTGTGAACAGGCGGGTACATGAGCGAAGGCAACGATCAGGATCAGGGTAAGGGACGCTTGTCCCTGCGGCCGGCGGGCCGGAGGGAGGTCGGACGGACGGTCGATGCCGGTTCCGTCAGGCAGAGCTTCAGCCATGGTCGTTCAAAGGTGGTCCAGGTGGAGGTGCGCAAGAAGCGCGGCGCCGGGACTCCAGGCAGCGGATCCGGTCCGTCGGGTGGCCGTTCCGGTGGCCGCGCCGGTGCCGGACGGGCGCTGACGGCGGCCGAACTGGCCACGCGCCAGCGCGTGCTCGAAGAGCAGCGCAAGGCCGCGATCCAGCGCGAGAAGGAACGGCGCGAACAGGAAAAGATCACGATCCTGTCGGCTGCCGAGGAAGCACGGCGCAAGGAAGAGGACGCCCGCCGCGAGGCCGAGGAAAGCGCACGCGCCAAGGCCGAGGCCGAAGCGCGCGAGCGTGAGGAAAAGCAGGCCCGTGCCGCAAGCGCCCCGCAGTCCAAGGGCCCTGCCGCAGCGCCGACGCCGGAACCCCCGGGTCCCGTCGTGTCGGCCACGCCGATCCCCGGCGAGGTGACGCTTGCGCCGCCGATGGAACGTCTGCGTCCGCTGGCTGAACGCGCGATCATGCCGTCCAAGCCGGTCACGCCGTCGCGGCCCGCGCCGTCGCGTGCCAATTCGGCTGCGGCACCCGCGGAAACCCTGCGCCTGCGCTCCGGCCGGGCCGACGGGGGCGAGGAAGAACGTCGTCCCAGCCGTCGCCCCGGTGGCAATGTTGCGCCGGGACGCCGTCCTTCGGGCGGGTCGAAGAAGAATGACAGCCGCCGTTCGGGCCGCATTGACGTGCAGGCCGCGATCGAGGGTGATGATGACAAGACGCGTTCGCTCGCATCGGTCCGTCGCCAGCGTGAGCGTGAACGCCGTCAGGCGGAACTGGAACGCCTGCGTTCGGATCAGGTCCGCGTGGTGCGTGATGTCGTGCTGCCCGAGACGATCACGGTGCAGGAACTCGCCAACCGCATGGCCGCCCGTCAGGGTGAGGTCATCAAGGCGCTGATGAAGATGGGCGTCATGGCGACCGTCACGCAGTCGCTGGATGCGGATACCGCCGAACTGATCGTGCAGGAATTCGGCCATCGTGTCCGTCGCGTCGCCGACAGCGACGTGGAACTGGGCATCGAGGGTATCGAGGACAAGCCTGAGGACCTGCGGCCGCGTCCGCCGGTCGTCACGGTCATGGGCCATGTCGATCACGGCAAGACCTCGCTTCTTGATGCGCTGCGCACGACCGATGTCGCCAATGGCGAAGCGGGCGGCATCACGCAGCATATCGGTGCGTATCAGGTCACGCTGGCGTCGGGTGCGAAGATCACCTTCATCGACACCCCGGGTCATGAGGCCTTTACGGCCATGCGTGCCCGTGGCGCGTCGGTGACGGATGTCGTCGTGCTGGTCGTGGCGGCGGATGACGGTGTCATGCCGCAGACGATCGAGGCCATCAAGCATGCCAAGGCGGCGGATGCCCCGATCATCGTCGCGATCAACAAGTGCGACAAGCCGGGTGCGAACCCCGACCGTGTCCGTCAGGAACTGCTGTCGCACGAGATCGTCGTCGAAAGCATGGGTGGCGACACGCAGGATATCGAGGTCTCCGCCCTCAAGCGCACGGGCCTCGACAAGCTGGAAGAAGCGATCCTGCTGCAGGCCGAAATGCTCGACCTCAAGGCGAATCCCGATCGCATGGCCGAAGGTGCGGTCATCGAAAGCCGTCTGGATCGTGGACGTGGCCCCGTGGCCACCGTCCTGGTCCAGAAGGGCACGCTGCGCCGTGGTGACATCGTGGTGGCTGGCGCCGAATGGGGCCGGGTGCGTGCGATGATCGACGATCGCAACCGTCAGGTGCAGGCCGCAGGCCCGTCCATGCCGGTCGAGGTGCTGGGCATTGCCGGGGTTCCCGGCGCGGGTGAGCAGTTCGTTGTCGTTGACAATGAAAACCGCGCCCGTGAGATTTCGGAGTTCCGTCAGCGCGTGATCAAGGAACGCACCGCAGCAGGCCAGACGGCCGCGCGTGGCACCCTTGACCAGATGCTGGCCCGGATCCAGGCCGGTGCGCAGAAGGAAGTCGCGGTCCTTATCAAGGCCGACGTGCAGGGATCTGCCGAAGCCCTGCAGATCACGGTGCAGAAGCTGGAGCATGAGGAAGTCAAGATCCGCGTCCTTAACGCGGGTGTTGGCCAGATCACCGAAAGCGACGTGCAGCTTGCCAAGGCGTCGGGTGCGGTCATCATCGCCTTCAACGTGCGTGCCACGGCCCAGGCCCGTGAGCTTGCGCAGCGCGAGGGCGTGGATATCCGCTACTACTCGATCATCTATCAGGTGGCCGACGATGTGGAGCAGTTGGTGCGTGGCAAGATCGCGCCCAAGCACCGCGAGAAGTTCCTGGGCTATGCCGAGATCCGTCAGGTGTTCGACATTACCCGCGTGGGCAAGGTCGCCGGCTGCTATGTCACCGAAGGCGTGGTCAAGCGTGGCTGTGGCGTGCGCCTGCTGCGTGACAACGTCGTTATCCATGAGGGTGAGCTGAGCCAGCTCAAGCGCTTCAAGGACGATGTGAAGGAAGTGGCGCGCGGTTACGAATGCGGCCTGTCCTTTGCCGGCTACAACGACCTGCGTGAAGGCGACGTGGTCGAGTGCTTTGAAATGGAACTGGTCCCGGCATGAGCCGCCATTCTTCACGGGACAAGGTAAAGACCACCGGACCGGCAGGGAAGCTTGCCGGTCATGGTGTGTCTGGACCCTCGCAGCGCCAGTTGCGCGTGGCCGAGGAGATCCGCCGCGTGCTGGCGGATATTTTCGCGCGTGTCGAATTCCGTGACCCGGAACTGGTCGATGCCCGTATTACCGTAACCGAAGTGCGGATTTCGCCCGACCTCAAACATGCGACCGTCTTTGTCGCACGTCTGGGCCGCAGCGATATCGAGGCCCTTCTGCCGGCGCTCAAGCGGGTTTCATCCTTCCTGCGTTCGCGCCTGTCGCACATGGTGCGCCTGCGTGGTGTGCCGGAACTGCATTTCCAGCCCGATACGGCACTGGATTATGCGATGCATGTGGATGACCTGCTGCGGGATCCGTCCGTGGCGCGCGATCTGGAAGACTGAGGGCGCGTTTTCAGGATCGTCCTTTGGGTGAAATGCCGCTCTCTGGTCTAGGGGGCGGCATTCTTTTTGAAGCTTTTTGAAAAAAGCTTCACCAAAAACTTCTTTAGGAATCAGGGTGCAGGGATCGCGATCCCTGCCGGGTCCGGGCAGCGCCCGGATTCTACCTTTTGCGATTACCCCTCATCGGGGAAAACAGGCAGAAAGCCAGCCTGCTCCACATCAATGAAGCAGGGCCGCAATCAGTTGCGGCGGCCCATCAGCAGAAGCTGGGGATTGCGTTCCACATCGGTGGCGAAACCGCGCAGGGCCGAGGCCGCAGCCGCAAGGTCACGCAGCGAGGAATCGAGGTTGGCGCGATCCGCCGAACTCGGCGCCGTGATGTCATGCAACCCGGCAAGGGTCTGGCGCGCTTCGGTCACGGTATTGTTGGAATTGAGCAGCAGGTCATGCAGTTCCGCCCCGCGCGAATCCAGCTGCTGTGTGCCGCTGTTGGCCAGCCGGTCGATCGAGGCCAGCGTCACGTCAAGCCGCTTGTCGAGGTCGCGGATCGTGTCGGTCGCGGTATCGACGGTCACGCGGCTGCGGTCGGATGTTTCCTTCACGCTGGTGACCAGCGGGGGCAGGTCCTTGTCCAGCCGGTCGGCCAGGCTGCGGATGCTGACCAGCATTTCATCGGCGTTGGTCGCGATCGTCTTCAGCGGCAGCGTCGTCAGCGTATCGGTCAGCTTCTGCATTTCCGATTCGCGCACCGGGATTTCCGTCAGGTCCGAAATGCCCGGATGCAGTTGCGCGGGCGTCGCGGGGTCAAAGGACAGGTCGATTTCCTCCTGCCCGGTCACGAAGCTCTGCATATGCAGTTCCGCGCGCAGGCCGTGGCGGATCAGGTCCGGCAGTCCTTCGGCGGTCAGGCCCTGGCTGTGTTCGGTGGATTTGGTGCGGTCTGCGCGCAACTGGACCGTGACGGGGATATACGCCTTGTGGGAGGCGGGATCGAACTTGATCCCGATCTTTTCCACCGTGCCGACCTGCACGCCTTCCAGCGTGACGGGGGCACCAATTCCCAGCCCGTTGATGGCCCCGTCGAAGATCACGACGGCGTTGTTGGTGGCGGAAAACGGGTGGAATTTGCCGAACAGGACGACTGCCGCGACCCCCAGCAGCGCACCACCCAACACGAAAGCGCCGACCGTGGTCTGCCGTTCTGCCATGTGTTCAGGTCTCCCTACGACGCAATATTAAAGAGGTTTCAGTCCAATCCGCCTTACGCGACCGGTCATCAAGGATGACACCAGAATGCCTGTCGCGAAAGCGGGGCCGCCGGATGGCTGGCATGTTCCCGCCGGGGCGTTTTATCATACGCGGGCGCAACGGCCATCCCCATGGCACAAGAATTAGGCCATTGCCCCGCCCCGGCGCGTCGTTTACACGCACGGGCCTTGGTTCTTTGGCAAAAAGGTTCTTGTGCTGATGCGACGCAGGCGTGGACGCCCGATCGATGGCTGGCTGATTGTGGACAAGCCGTCAGGCATGACGTCAACGCAGGTGGTCGGCCGTGTCCGATACCTGTTCGATGCGTGCAAGGCCGGGCATGGCGGCACGCTTGACCCGCTGGCGACGGGGCTTCTGCCGATCGCGTTCGGCGCGGCCACGAAAACCGTCCCCTATGTGATGGACGGGACCAAGCGGTACCACTTCACCCTGCGCATCGGCGAGGCACGCGATAGTGATGACGCCGATGGCACGGTGACCGAAACATCGGACGTGCGGCCCGACAATGCGGCGTTCGAGGCGGCACTGGCGGCGTTTCGCGGGGACATCATGCAGGTGCCGCCGGTCTTTTCCGCGCTCAAGGTCGGGGGGAAGCGGTCCTATGACATGGCGCGGGAGGGACGCCCGCCCGAACTGCCGCCGCGTCCGGCGCGTATCGACCGTTTCGAACTGATCGCGCGTCCCGACGCGGATACCGCGATCTTTGAGGTGGAATCCGGCAAGGGGGTGTACATGCGCTCGCTTGCGCGTGATATCGCGCGGGCCTGCGGGACGGTGGGCCATGTCGCGGCGCTGCGGCGGTTGCAGGTGGGGCCTTTTGGTGAGTCCGATGCGATTATGCTGGACAAAATCGTCGCCAGCGCCGACAACGCGCCTGCCTCGCCGGATCTGCTGCTTCCGGTCGCGACCGCGCTGGACGACATCCCGGCGCTGGCCCTGACCCCCGAAGAAGCGGATTCCCTGTCGCACGGGCAGGCGCTCAGCCTGCTTGACCTGATGGGCCGGATTCCGGATGCCGTCGATCCCCGCAGCGGGGTCGTGCGTGCGATGGACGGGGCGCGTGTCGTGGGCCTGTGCCGTCCTGCTGAGGGATGGCTGCGGCCCGTGCGCATGCTGTAGCCAGAACCTCTTTGAAGATACACGGAGCAACCCGATGTCGATTACCCCGGAACGCCGTACGGCGCTGATTGATGAATACCAGACCGCAGCCAAGGACACCGGTTCGCCGGAAGTGCAGGTTGCGCTGCTGACGGAACGGATCGTCAACCTGACCGAGCACCTGAAGACCCACGCGAAGGACTTCCATTCGCGTCGTGGCCTGCTGATGCTTGTCGGCCGCCGCCGTCGCCTGCTTGATTACGTCAAGCGCAAGAGCCAGACCCGCTATGAAACGCTGATCAAGCGTCTGGGCCTGCGTCGCTGATTTGCGGCATGGCGGGATCGCATTCATAATGCGCCCGCCGTGGGTCGCGCGGCGGTGGGACGGTAACGCCCTGTAACCCCGCGCGACCCCGCATTTCGTGGCATTCAATCGTGAATGCCGCAAACACGCTGCCGACATGACGGCGGAGACACCCGGACAGGGTCGCAGCGTTTCAGGCCACATGGTGTATTGGCGGTCGGTCCGTCATCGCTCCATGCCGTCCGAGGCGCTGCCATCGATATCCCAATGTTCGGTCCGCTCTGTTCCGTTTGCGGTAGCCAACGGACAGGAACTGTCTGCATGTTTGACTATTTCCGTACTGAAATCGAGTGGGGCGGCCGTCCCCTCATCCTTGAAACGGGCAAGATCGCCCGTCAGGCCGACGGCGCGGTCGTCGTCACCTATGGCGACACGGTCGTGCTGTGCACCGCCGTTGGCGCAAAGAGCGTCAAGCCGGGGCAGGATTTCTTCCCGCTGACGGTCAACTACCAGGAAAAGGCCTATGCCGCGGGCAAGATCCCCGGTGGCTTCTTCAAGCGCGAAGGCCGCCCGTCCGAGGCCGAAGTCCTCAATTCGCGCCTGATCGACCGCCCGATCCGCCCGCTGTTCCCCGACAACTTCCGCAACGAGGTGCAGGTCGTCGCCACGGTGCTGAGCCATGATATGGAAAACGACCCGGCGGTCGTCGCCCTGATTGGCTGCTCGGCTGCGCTGACGCTGTCGGGCGTTCCGTTCTTCGGCCCGGTCGGCGCGTGCCGCGTCGGCTATATCGACGGCAAGTACGTCCTGAACCCGACCATCGGGCAGATGAAGGAAAGCGAGCTTGACCTCGTCGTCGCGGGCACGGAAGAAGGCGTGCTGATGGTCGAGTCCGAGGCCGTCGAACTGAGCGAGAAGATCATGCTCGGCGCGGTGACGTTCGGGCACGAGGCGTTCCAGGAAGTGATCGACGCGATCATCGACCTCGCCGAACATGCGGCCAAGGCGCCGTGGGACCTGGTTGAGCCGACCGCCGAAGAGATCAAGCTGCGCAAGAAGATCGACAAGCTGGGCCGCAAGGCGATCGCCGAAGCGTACCAGGAGCGCGTCAAGCAGGCGCGTTACAAGAAGGTCGCCGCAGCGAAGGACGCGATCCTCGCCAAGCTCGACCCGGCAGAGGCCGAGGCCGCGAAGCCGCTGCTCAAGGAGCTTGAGGCCAACGTCGTGCGCTCCGCCGTGCTGGAGACGGGGCACCGCATCGACGGACGCGACCTCAAGACGATCCGCCCGATCGTCTCCGAAGTCGGCATCCTGCCGCGCGCGCATGGTTCCGCCCTGTTCACCCGTGGGGAGACGCAGGCCCTGGTCATCGCCACGCTTGGCACCGGGCAGGACGAGCAGGTGATCGACGCGCTTGAGGGCGAATACCGCACCAACTTCATGCTGCACTACAACTTCCCCCCGTTCTCGGTCGGGGAATGTGGCCGCATGGGTTCGCCCGGCCGTCGTGAGATCGGCCATGGCAAGCTGGCGTGGCGCGCGGTGCATCCGCTGCTGCCGGGCAAGGATACGTTCCCGTATACGATGCGTGTCGTCTCCGAGATCACGGAAAGCAACGGTTCCTCCTCCATGGCCACGGTGTGCGGCACGTCGCTGGCGCTGATGGATGCGGGCGTCCCGCTGAAGCGTCCGGTCGCGGGCATCGCCATGGGCCTGATCAAGGAAGAGGAAGAGTTCGCGGTCCTGTCCGATATCCTTGGTGACGAAGACCATCTCGGCGACATGGACTTCAAGGTCGCGGGCACGGAAAAGGGCATCACCGCCCTGCAGATGGACATCAAGATCACGTCCATCACGCCCGAGATCATGGAAATCGCGCTGGACCAGGCGCGCGGCGGCCGCATGCACATCCTTGGCGAGATGGCCAAGGCGCTGACCGAAGGCCGTTCGGACGTGTCCGCTTCCGCGCCGAAGATCACCACGATTTCCGTGCCGAAGGAAAAGATCCGCGACGTGATCGGCCAGGGTGGCAAGGTCATCCGCGAGATCGTGGAATATTCGGGTGCGAAGATCGACATCAACGACGATGGCACGATCATGATCGCGGCCTCGTCCGACGAGCAGGCGGAAAAGGCGATCGAGCGCATCCGTGGCATCGTGGCGGAGCCGGAGGTTGGCAAGATCTACAACGGCAAGGTGGTCAAGACGGCCGATTTCGGCGCGTTCGTGAACTTCCTTGGCCCGCGTGACGGGCTTGTCCACATCTCCGAACTGGCGCAGGGCCGCGTTGCCAAGACCACCGATGTCGTCAAGCAGGGCGATGAAGTGAAGGTGAAGGTCCTCGGGTTCGACGACCGTGGCAAGGTTAAGTTGTCCATGCGGGTTGTCGATCAGGAAACCGGTGCCGATATCGGTGATGCGGTTGGCGCGAAGGCCGGTCGCGGCGCGCGCTGAACACGGATCGCGGACACGACCGACATGAGGGGCCGGGTACGGGGAAATGCCCCCCGTACCCACCGTCCCGGCGACATGGCCGGTGTGGACCGGTTTTACAGATGACGATGGAATGACGATGAAGGCGATCAACACGATCCGGATGGGTGGGGTGGATATCCTGCCCCTGGTCGAGGGCGGAAAAGGGGTTTCGATCTCCACCGGGGCCTCGTCCGGGCATTGGGCCGCGGCGGGCGGCGCGGGAACGGTATCGATCGTGAATGCCGATTCGTACGATGCGGACGGGAACATCGTCCCCCAGACCTACCGGGGGCGGACCCGTCTGGAAAAGCATGAGGAACTGATTGATTACGCCATCCGTGGCGGCATCGACCAGGTGCGCATCGCCCATGAGATCGCAGGCGGCAGGGGACGCATCCATGCCAACATCCTGTGGGAAATGGGGGGTGCCGAACGTGTGATCCGCGGTGTGCTCGAAGGCACGAAGGGCCTGATCAACGGCCTGACATGCGGGGCGGGCATGCCCTACCGCCTGTCGGACATCGCCACCGAACACGGGGTGTACTATTACCCCATCGTGTCGTCGGCACGCGCGTTCAATGCGCTGTGGCGGCGGTCATATCACAAGAGCGGCGAACTGCTCGGTGGCGTGGTGTACGAGGATCCGTGGCGCGCGGGCGGTCATAACGGCCTGTCGAACACGGAAAATCCCCTTGCCCCCGAAGACCCGCTGCCGCGCGTGCTGGCGCTGCGCAAGCAGATGCGCGCCTTTGGCCTTGATGAAACGCCCATCATCATGGCGGGTGGCGTCTGGTGGCTGGAGGAATGGCAGGACTGGATCGACAATCCCGAACTCGGGCCGGTGGCGTTCCAGTTCGGCACGCGTCCGCTGCTGACGCGCGAAAGCCCCATCCCCGAGGTGTGGAAACAGCGCCTGATGACGCTGAAGAAGGGCGATGTGTTCCTCAACCGCTTCTCGCCCACCGGGTTCTATTCCTCGGCGGTCAATAATGACTTCCTGCGCGAACTGCGGGCGCGTTCCGAACGCCAGATCGCCTTTTCGACCGAGGCGGTGGGCGAACATGCGACCCCCTTCAGCGTGGGTGCGCGTGGGCGCGTCGTCTATGTGACCCATCCCGACAGCGAACGCGCTGCCCTGTGGCAGCGTGAAGGCTATACCGAAGGGTTGCGCACCCCGGACAACACGCTGGTGTTCGTGACGCCGGAAAAGGCGCGCGAGATCCTGTCGGACCAGGCGGCGTGCATGGGGTGCCTGTCGGAATGCCGCTTCTCCAACTGGAGCCAGCGCGGCCCGTCCTATTCCAACGGGCACAAGGCCGACCCGCGTTCCTACTGCATCCAGAAGACGTTGCAGACGGTGGCGCATGCCCATGGTCCCGATGCGGGTGATGTCATGGAACACAACCTGATGTTCGGTGGCACCAATGCGTGGCGCTTCGCGACCGATCCCTTCTATGCCAACGGGTTCGTGCCGACCGTGGCACAGCTTGTCGAACGGATCATGACCGGACGCTGATGGGACTGTGCCGCGCTGTTGCGGGGCATGGGCCGAAATTGCAAAACCCCGCCACGGGATCGTGGCGGGGTTTTTTGTGGTCATCCGGATGGAAAATAACGGAAAGTTTTCGGGCATCGCCTTTTGAAGCTTTTTGAAAAAAGCTTCACCAAAAACTTTTATAATTTCAGGGTATTATAGAACCCGCTTTCCCAAGCAGCCTCCAAGTCACGGTTTCCAAAGGGCAATGCCCTTTGGCGGGTTTCAGGGCAGCGCCCTGAGAAAGCAGCCTGCAAAAAGAACGCCGCCCTTTTCCAAAAAGGGCAGCACCCAGAAACTTCCTTTATTTAACAGTGGGTTGATTTCGGAATTTTCCGTCACGACCCAAGGTTTTTTATGCGATGACGCGCGGGCGTCATGCGGGTTGCAGGCATCCGTCACGGAAAAGGCGGAAGGCGAGGCCCCGGTGGCTGATGGCGTTCTTCTGCTCCTCCGTCATCTGCGCGAAGGTCAGCGTGCTGCCGTTGGGGGCGAAGATCGGGTCATAGCCATGGCCGTGGTCCCCGCGCGGCGGCCAGACGACCTGCCCGTCGATGCGGCCTTCGAAGGTTGCGGTCTGCCCGTCGGGCCATGCCAGGCACAGGACGGAGATGAACCATGCCCCCCGGTCCGGATTGTCCCCCATCAGGTCATGGATGCGGCGCATGACGGCGGGAAAATCCTTGTCCGGCCCGGCCCAGCGGGCCGAAAGGACACCCGGATCACCATTGAGCGCACTGACGCAGAACCCCGAATCATCAGCCAGCGCGGGCAGGCCCGCAGCCTTTGCCGCCGCCAGCGCCTTGATTTCGGCATTGCCGGCGAAGGTGGTGGCGGTTTCCTCCGGCTCCGGCAGGCCCAGCGTCCCGGCGGAGACGACCCTGATGCCATAACCCGACAGCAGGGAGGAAAATTCGGCCAGCTTTCCGGCATTGTGGCTGGCAAGGACGAGGGTATCCCCCCGCTGCAGCCTGCGTGTCTGTTCGCCGCTCATGCCGCCACCGCCTGCGCCACGGCGTCGCGCTGGATTTCGAACAGGCGCGCCGTGCCCGCCTGCGCCAGGCGCATCAGTTCATTGAACTGCTCCTGCGAGAAGGGGGCCTGTTCCGCCGTGCCCTGGATTTCAATGATGCCGCCGGTTTCGGTCAGCACGAAATTGGCGTCTGCCGCAGCGTTGCTGTCTTCGGCGTAATCCAGGTCCAGCACCGCGCCCGCCTGTGTCAGGCCGCAGGACACGGCCGCCACCTGTGCCGTGACCGGCAGGGCAGGGATCACATTCGTCCGCACCAGTTTTTCCAGCGCGAGGCGCAGCGCCACCCATGCGCCGGTGATGGCGGCGCAGCGCGTGCCCCCATCGGCGTTGAGCACGTCGCAATCCACCGTGATGGAGATTTCCCCCAATGCCCTGAGGTCGATGCCCGCACGCAGCGCGCGCGCGATCAGGCGCTGGATTTCGTGCGTCCGGCCACCCTGTTTCCCCTTTGCCGCCTCACGCGGGCCACGGTTGTGGGTCGCACGCGGCAGCATGCCGTATTCTGCGGTGACCCAGCCCTGTCCCTTGCCACGCAGGAAAGGGGGGACGCGGGATTCGACACTGGCGGCGCACAGCACCTCTGTCCCGCCCATGCGGATCAGCGCGGACCCTTCGGCATGGCGGGCAAATCCGGTCTGGATGGAAACAGGGCGAAGGGCGTCGATGGCGCGGCCGGATGGGCGCATGAAGGAAACTCCCGATGAAAACCTGCCTCGCGGCATAGCGCGCAACCCCCGCTCTTTCCAGTCCCGTCCCCGGCGGGTGTGTCATGGGACGGTGGAATTGTGGGGGTGGCCCGTATCATGTGATTGTCGCAACACGACGTTGTCCCTATCCTTGTTCCAGGGCCATGGCCACGCCACGTCCATCGGGGAAGGCCGCCATATGGCGGTCCATCCGGATACTCATGGATGTGAAGGGGAGGAGGGAGAACGACATGGATATCGGGGCACTGTCTTCGCGTCCTGCCCTGCCGCCGGGGCTGGATGCGCGATCCGCCGCCATCCTGCGCGAAATCGTCGAACAGTATGTAGAAACCGGCGACCCGGTGGGGTCGCGCACCCTGTCGCAGCGCCTGCCGCTGTCGCTGTCGCCCGCGACGATCCGCAACATCATGGCCGACCTGACGGAGGCCGGACTGCTGTTTTCGCCCCATACCTCGGCCGGGCGCCTGCCGACGGAAAAGGGCGTGCGGCTGTTTGTCGATGGCCTGCTGCAGTTCGGCAGCCTGAGCGAGGAGGAGCGCGAGACGATCACCAGCGCGCTGGAGGTGCGGGGGCGTTCGTTGCAGGATATGCTGGGGGAGGCGTCGCTGATGCTTTCGGGCCTGTCCTCGGCCGCGGGACTGGTGCTGGCGCCCAAGAGCGATGGCACGATCAAGCATATCGAATTCGTCGCCCTCGGGCCGGGGCGTGCGCTGGTCATCCTTGTCGGCTCCGACGGGCAGGTGGAAAACCGCGTGATCGAGATCCCGCCCGGCCTTCCGCCCTCGGCGCTGGTGGAGGCTGGGAACTACCTCAATGCACACCTGTCGGGCCGCACGCTCGACATCCTGCGTGAGAAGGTGAGCGGCGACATCGCGGCCAACCGCACCGAACTCGACCAGTTGACGACGGAGGTGGTGGCCAGCGGCCTCGCCACATGGAGCGATGCGGAGGAACGCGGCGGCACGCTGTTCATCCGGGGGCAGGGGCGGCTTTTGTCGGACGTGACGGAGATTGAGCGGCTTTCGACCATCCAGATGCTGTTCGACCGGCTGGAAACGCAGGAGACGATGCTGCGCCTGCTCGACCTTGCGTGCGAATCCGAAGGGGTGCGTATCTTCATCGGTGCGGAAAGCGGCCTGTTCGGGATGGCGGGGATGTCGGTGGTGATGGCGCCCGCGCGCACCGATTCCAACCGCATCGTCGGTGCGATCGGCGTCATTGGCCCGACGCGGATCAATTACGGGCGCATCATTCCCGTGGTGGATTACACCGCGCGCGTGATCGGGCGCATGCTGGGGTAAAATCACTGATCAATAATAGAAGTTTTTGGTGAAGCTTTTTTCCAAAAAGCTTCGAAGACGCCGCCTTTTTGGAAAAAGGCGGCACCCAAAAACTTCTGAACTCTTTTGCCCGATCCGCCGTGTCCTGCGTGGGCCACAGGGCAGGTTCCGTGCAACCTGTCGTGCGCCCGTCCGTCATCAGGCGATAGGCTGTCGTACAGCACAGGTAAGGAGCAAGGCCATGACCGTATCTGCATCACGTCCCGGCGGGACCTTCAGGATTGGCGGCGAACTCGAGGTCGCGCGTCTCGGCTTCGGGGCGATGCGCATTACCGGGCCGGGCATATGGGGGGAACCCGCCGACCGTGACGCCGCACTTGCCACGTTGCGCCTGCTGCCCGAACTCGGCGTCAATTTCGTCGATACCGCCGATGCCTATGGCCCCTTCGTCAGCGAGGACCTGATCCACGAGGCCCTGTCGCCGTACAAGGGTATGGTGATCGCGACCAAGGGCGGGCACACCCGCCATGGTCCCGACATCTGGTGCCCGGTGGGGAACCCGGACTACCTCCAGCAATGCGTGCTGATGAGCATGCGTCGCCTCGGGGTAGAGCGCATCGACCTGTGGCAGTTGCATCGCGTCGGCCCCGACACCACGCCGGAACGGCAGTTCGAGGCGATCGCGGCGATGCGCGCGCAGGGACTGATCCGCCATGTCGGCCTGTCGGAAGTCACGGTGGAGATGATCGAACGCGCACGGCTGTATTTCCCGGTCGCGACGGTGCAGAACCGCTTCAACCTCGTCAACCGGTATTCGGAGGAGGTGCTGGACTACTGCACGCGCGAAAATATCGGCTTCATCCCGTGGGCGCCGCTGGCGGCCGGGGGGCTTGCGCGTGGGGACAACGTGCTGACCCGCGTGGCGCAGGCGCGGGGGGCGACCACGGGGCAGGTGGCGCTGGCGTGGCTGCTGCGGCGTTCGCCGGTCATGCTGCCCATCCCCGGAACCTCCAGCCCCGACCATGCCCGCGCCAATGTGCAGGCCGCGACCCTGTCGCTGACGGATGCGGAATTCGACGCCCTCGATCGTGACGGCCGCGCGGAATGGGACCGCCTGCGCGCCTGATCCTGAACAGGCTGTCATGCGTGTCCTGCGGATCGGGGGCGACGTGGACGCCGGACGGTGCTAGGACAGGGGCACACAGTCCCTATATTCCCTATTGGATACCGGATGACGCTTGCTGACGGATCGGGCCGCGATGGCCGGGTGGATGGAACTTCTGACGCCACGCGCGATGACGGGCGTGCGGGCGGCCGCCGTCCACGCCTACCCACCGGTGGCCCGCGCCCGCGCTATCGCCTGGTGCGCAGGCTGGCTGGCGGGGCGCTGGGTGCCGTGCTGCTTGTCGGCGGGATCGGCGGTGTCGTCGCGTGGCAGGAATATGCCCGCCTGTCCGAAGGGCTGCCGACCGTTGACGGCCTGCGCACCTACCAGCCACCGGTGATGAGCCGCCTTTATTCCGGCGATGACCAGATCATGGCGGAACTGGCGGCGGAGCGGCGGATCTTCGTTCCCTACAGCGCGATTCCCGAACGTGTGCGCAACGCCTTCCTTGCGGCGGAGGACCAGAAGTTCTTCAGCCATGGCGGCGTGGACCCGCTGGCGATCATCCGCGCGGGCCTGACGGACCTGATGATGCATGGATCCAAGCACCGGCCGATCGGGGCGTCCACCATCACGCAGCAGGTGGCGCGCATCATGCTGCTCGGCTCCAACGCCGTGTCGATGGAGCGCAAGGCCAAGGAAGCGCTGCTGGCGATGCGGCTGGAGCAGACGCTCTCCAAACAGCAGATCCTCGAGATCTACCTCAATGAAATCTACCTCGGCAACGGGGCGTACGGCATCGGGGCGGCGGCGCAGACCTATTTCAACAAGCCGCTGGACCAGTTGGACAATGCCGAGGCCGCGTTCCTTGGCGCGCTGCCCAAGTCGCCCACCAACTACAACCCCGTCCGCTTCCCGCAGGCCGCGACCGGCCGGCGCAACTGGGTGCTTGAACGCATGGCGGAACTGCACGTCATCACCCCGCAGGACGCCCGCGCGGCGGAGCAGGAACCCCTGATTCCCTCCTCCTTCACACGTCCCGGCCCGGTGCCCGGTTCCGAATGGTTTTCGGAGGAGGTGCGCCGCCAGTTGATCGAGAAATATGGCGTCAATTCCACCATGGAAGGCGGGCTTTCGGTCCATACCAGCATGGACCCGCACCTGCAGCAGGTGGCCACCGTCGCCCTGCATGAGGGGCTTATGCGCTATGACCGTGCGCATGGTGGCTGGCGCGGGCCGGTGACGCATCTGGACGGTGTGGACCCGCAGGGGGACTGGGCCAATGCGCTGGCGCGGGTCAGCGCGCCGCCCTCCATGCTGACGACGTGGCGTCTTGCGGTCGTGCTGTCGGCCACGACGGGGCAGGTTGGCTGGCTGGAGGGGACGTCGCCCGCCATCCCGCATACCGGGGAACTGCCGGCGCGGGACCGTTCGTGGATGCGCGCGGGCAAGGGGATCGCGACCGGCGATGTCGTGATGGTCGAACCGATGGCCGACAGTTCCGGTGTCGCCCTGCGGCAGGTGCCGCGCGTGGAGGGGGCGCTGACGACCATCGACGTGCGTACCGGCCGCGTGCTGGCGATGGTGGGGGGATGGTCGTTCCGTGCGTCGCAGTTCAACCGCGTGACACAGGCCGCGCGCCAGCCGGGATCGTCGTTCAAGCCGTTCGTCTACCTCGCCGCGATGGAGCAGGGGATCTCGCCGTCGCAGAAATTCGATGATTCACCGGTGTCCTATGGCGAATGGCATCCCAACAATTATGAAAAGGATTTCTGGGGGCCGACCATGCTGCACGACGCCCTGCGGGAGTCGCGCAACCTTGTCACCATCCGCCTTGCGGCACAGATCGGCATGAAGTCGGTGGCCGACATGGCGCAGAAGCTTGACCTCGTGCATTCCATGCCGCTCGTCCTGCCTGCCGCCCTTGGCGCGGTGGAAACCACCGTGATGCGGGAGGCCGGGGCCTATGCCACGCTGGCGGCGGGTGGGCATCTGGTGACGCCGACGCTGATCGACGATGTGAAGGACCGCAACGGCAACGTCATATGGCGCGCGCCGGGCCTGCAGCTTGGCCCCGTGCCATCGGCGGCGCCGGCGGCGGCGACCGGTTCCGACGTGCCGACCCCGACCCCGGCTCCGGCTTCGGCCCCGGATGCCGCGCCTGCCGCCGATGCCGCCGCCACGCCGTCCGACACCGGCCCGGTGCTGGTGGATACGCGCCCGCAGGTCGTCTCCGCCGACAGCGCGTACCAGGTGGTGACCATGCTGCGTGACGTGATCCGTCGTGGCACCGGCGTGCGCGCGGGCGTGGGTATCGACCGTCCCGTGGCGGGCAAGACCGGCACCAGCCAGGATTTCAACGATGCGTGGTTCGCGGGCTTCTCCCCCGACCTTGTGACGGTGGTGTGGATCGGCTTTGACACGCCGCAGAGCCTTGGCCGCAACGAAACCGGTGGCGTGATCGCCGGGCCGATCTGGAACCAGGTGATGAAGGCGGCACTTGCCGACCGGCCGCGGCTTGATTTCCGCGCGCCGCCGGACATGCGCCTTGCGCAGTACAATACCGGCATGGGCATGGCGATCGACGCCTTCAAGCCCGACCAGCAGCCGGGCATCAGCGTTGACATGGGCGCGGGCGCGATCGGCACCCTGACGGCGGCCGACACGGGGGCGGAGAACATGCCCGATTCCGAAAGCGACATGGCGACGATGCCCGGCCATGGCCCGGTGGGCAATGGCGTGCCGGGGGCGGTATCGCCCGGGACTTCCGCGCCACCACCGCCGTCCGGGGGTGACATCGGCATGGGTGGCCTGTATTGACGCCTGACAGGACGGCATGCCCGTACGCGGGCGGCCGGACCCGCGTGTCCTTATCACGATGAGCTTAGGAGTAAGCCCCGATGTCTGCCGAGACCGAGGCCCTGAATGACCAGATCAAGCAGTCGGTGGCGCTGCTGAGGAGGCATCTTTGACTGGGATGTCGCAATCGAACGCCTCGCGGAACTGAACAACCGCGTCGAAGACCCCGACCTGTGGAATGACGCCGAAGCCGCGCAGAAGCTGATGCGTGAGCGCACCCTGCTGGCGAACCAGATCGAGGGCGTGCAGAAGCTGGAAGGCGATGTGCGCGATACGCTCGAACTCGTCGAACTGGCGGAGATGGAAGGCGACGGCGATGTCGTCGCCGAAGGGGTGCAGGCCCTGCGCGCGCTGGCCGACGAGGCGAAGCGGCGCGAGACCGAAAGCCTGCTCTCGGGCGAGGCGGACGGCAATGACTGCTACCTCGAGGTCAATGCCGGCGCCGGCGGGACGGAGGCGCAGGACTGGGCTGAAATGCTCCTGCGCATGTACACCCGCTGGGCGGAGCAGCATGGCTACAAGGTGACGATGATGGAAAGCTCCGAAGGGGAGCAGGCCGGGCTGAAATCCGCCACCATCCTCATCAGCGGCCCCAACGCCTATGGCTGGCTGAAGACGGAGGCCGGGGTCCACCGGCTTGTGCGCATCTCCCCCTTCGACGCGGCGGCGCGGCGGCAGACCTCGTTCGCGTCGGTGTGGGTCTATCCCGTGATCGACGATTCCATCGAGATCGACATCAACGAGGCCGACCTGCGTGTCGATACCTTCCGCGCATCCGGCGCGGGCGGGCAGCACGTCAACAAGACGGAATCGGCCATCCGCATCACCCATATCCCCACCGGGATCGTGGTGGCGTGCCAGACCGACCGGTCGCAGCACCGCAACCGCGCGACCGCGATGGCGATGCTCAAGGCGCGGATGTACGAACAGGAACTGCAGCGGCGCGAAGCCGCGGCGGCACAGACCGAGGCGGCGAAGACCGATATCGGCTGGGGCCACCAGATCCGTTCCTACGTCCTTGCCCCCTACCAGTTGGTCAAGGACCTGCGGACCAACGTGGAAAAGACGAATCCGGGGGCCGTCCTCGATGGCGACCTGGATGATTTCATGGCCGCCTCCCTTGCCGCACAGGTCGGGGCCACCCGGTCGGAGGCCAGCGCACAGGCGCAGTGACCAGCCTGCGCCCCGTCGCGGGCGCACGCGCAGGATCGTGTTTTTGCATCCATGCCTGTCACAGGCGGGCATGGATGCGCGCCCGTGCCGCCTTTTAAGGCCGGGTATGAGGCGCTTGCGGGAAAATTGTTCCGTTTCCGGTGCATAACCGCCTTGACATGCGACGGCGGAAACCGCCCAATCCCATAACAGGCATCCATCATGCATCATGCCCTGTCCCGTCGGGCGGACAGGCATGCGTGGCGATGCCATGGCGCTGGTTTGGGATAAGGGATGGTTCCGGGATGGATTATGTAAGACTGCAACGTCGGCAGACCCCATTCGGGCGGGTAATTGCGGGTGTTGCGGCACTGCATGTCATTGCCGTTGGCGTCCTTGCCTATGGCCTGCATCCCAAATCGTGGAACATGTTTCCCTCTCCGCCCCGGGCGCAGTTGATCCCGTTGCGGATCGTCAGGGATGCGCCCGCCTTCCTGCCCGCCGCCACCGTGCCACAACATGGGCCCGTCCTTTCCACCATTCCGGTCGCCCCACCGATCGCGCCGCCCGATATCGCGCGGATGCTGCATGGGCATGACCATCCGGGTCATGACAAATGACCGCTTACCCCATGGCGGGCCGGTCCCGGCCCTGTCGTCTGCCGGTTCCTTGTATTGCTGGAACCCCGCACCGTTTCTTTCCCGTCAGAGGATCTTGATTACAATGACCCGACAGCATCGTATCCTTCTTACCGCGGCCGTAGTGCTGATGACGGCCGCACCGGCCATGGCTTTCGCCGCAGGCGGAGGAGGGGCGGAGGCCAACCCGTATGGTCTGGGCGCCCTGTGGTCGAACGGTGACTTTATCGCCCGCACCGTCCTGCTGATCATGGTCGTCATGTCGGTCGGCACCTGGTACATCATGATCAGCAAGTTCCTGGAACAGGCGCGCATCCTCAAGGATGCGAAGATCATGAAGAGCGAATTCTGGAGCAAGCCGACCATCCAGGCCGGTGCGGACGCGATGCCCGAAAGCTCGCCCTTCCGCTACATCGCGCAGACCGGCATCACCGCGGCCGAACATCACGAAGGCACGATGCAGGAAGCGATCGACCTGCATACCTGGACGACGATGTCGATCCTGCGTTCGGTCGAACTGGTGCAGACGCGCCTGCAGGGTGGTCTTGCGTTCCTCGGGACCGTGGGTTCGACCTCCCCGTTCGTCGGCCTGTTCGGCACGGTCTGGGGCATCTATCACGCGCTGACGGCCATCGGCATTGCCGGTAACGCCTCGATCGACAAGGTCGCGGGCCCGGTCGGTGAATCGCTGATCATGACGGCCATCGGCCTTGGCACTGCGGTGCCGGCGGTTCTGGGCTACAACCTGCTGGTGCGTCGTAACAAGGGCGCGATGGACGAGGTGCGCAACTTCGCCGCCGACGTGCAGTCGGTGCTGCTGGGTGGTTACCGTCACCTCGACCCCAATAGCTGAGGCATCACTGGCGCGCGGCGGCAACATGCCCGCGCGCCGTGTATCCGTACTGGCAGGGCCGACGTTGGTCATGACGTCGGCCCGTGCCGTTTCTGGGCCGGGGGCGCGTGTGCCCGAGCGGCCCTTCTTCCTTGCAGAGCGGTGAATATTGCGCTGTCATTCTGGCCATGCGCGGCGCGGTCCGCGATTACGGGTCATGACCGATTCATGGAAAGGACACTCACGTTGAAAACCACTAATCTGAAATCGTCGTTCCGGGCGCGTGCCATGCTGCTGGCCGGTGCGGTGACGGCACTGCCGTTGTCCGTGTTCCTGATGGTCCAGCCCGCGCAGGCCGCCGACGTACTGGGCGAGAAGGTGGGCAAGAACCTCCAGACCGCGCAGACGGCCCTTGCCGCCCACAAATACCCCGAGGCGATGGCCGCCGTGAACGCGGCCGATGCCGTGTCGGGCAAGACCGAATACGAATCCTATACCATCGAGCAGATGCGCGCGGCCGTCGCGGCGCAGTCGGGCGATGTCACGGCGGCCATCTCCGCCTATGACAAGCTGATCGCCTCGAACCGCACGCCTGCGGCCACCAAGGAACAGATGGCGCTGGCCGAGGCGTCGATGGCCTACACCGCGAAGGATTATCCCCGCGCGGCACAGGTGGCCGACAAATATATCAAGGCGGGTGGCAAGAATCCGCAGATGTACACGATCCTGATCCAGGCCTATTACGTGGGCAAGGATTACGCCAACGCCGCCCGCGCGCAGCAGGCGCAGATCGATGCGGAGATGAAGGTCGGCACCAAGCCGACGGAAAACCAGCTTCAGCTTCTTGCCGCGTGTCAGGCGCAGACGCATGACCAGGCGGCGCTGATGAAGACCTATGTGGCGCTTGCGACCTATTACCCCAAGCCCGATTACTGGGCGCAGGTGGTGCATTCGGCGCTGAGCAACCCGCACATGTCCCCGGCGCTGCGGCTGGATGTCGATCGCGTCCGCTTAGCGGCGGGCCTGGTGAAGACCCCGGCGGAATATATCGACATTGCCGAACTGGCGATGCAGGCGGGCCTGCCGCAGATCGCGCTTGACGTGATGAACGAGGGCTACAGCACCAACGTCCTGGGTCATGACGCGGGTGCGGCGCGTGAAGACCGGCTGAAGCAGATGATCGTCCAGACGGTGGCGGACCGCAAGGCGAACATCGCCACGGCGGAAACGCAGGCCCAGCAGGCCCCCAACGGCAATGCGCTGCTGACGACCGGCTACAACTACGTGACGTTCGGGCAGGCGGACAAGGGCCTGCAACTGATGAACGCGGGCATCGCCAAGGGCCCGACCGACATCAACATCGCCAAGCTGCATCTGGGTCTGGCGCAGGCTGCCGCCGGGCAGAAGGCGGCCGCGATCACGACGCTGAAGAGCGTGGGTGGCGACAATGGCGCGCAGGACATCGCGCAGTTCTGGGTGGTGAAGCTTGGCGCACCGGCCTGAAGACGGATTGTGAAATAATCGCCTGATAAAACGCATAAAAGTTTTTGGTGAAGCTTTTTCCAGAAGGCTTCAGGGAACGCCGCCTTTTAAAGAAAAGGCGGCCCCCAGAACTTTCATGATTTTTCCGGGCAGGCTTCGCATACGGCGGGAGGGGGCATGACAGCCTCCTCCCGCCGTTGTCGTTTGCGGACATGGGCCGGCGGTTCCTGACATTTTATGACATATGACGCACCCTTTTGCCCCATCCGCACGTTGGATAAGGTGAAAGCTGCACATTCAGCGATCATTGTTCGAATTTCAGGGAAATACTGCCAGGCATGACCACACATCCATCTGTTGATCCTGATCTTCCCGCCCGTATCGTGGTTGTCGAGGACGACGCGGGCATGCGTACCCTGATCGTGCGGGCGTTGCAGGGCGACGGCTATCGCGTGCGCGGGGTGCAGGATGCATCGGAAATGTGGGACGCCCTGGTGGCGCAGCCTGCCGACCTGATCATCCTTGATGTCATGCTGCCCGGCACGAACGGGCTGGACCTGTGCCGCGCCCTGCGCTCGGGCGAGGGGACGGTTCCGGCCGGGGGCGCGGATGTCAGCGAGGTCCCGATCATCATGGTCTCCGCCCGGGGGGAGGAACTCGACCGTGTGCTGGGGCTTGAACTCGGCGCGGATGATTATGTGCCCAAGCCGTTCGGGCAGAAGGAACTGCTGGCGCGTGTGCGTGCGGTCCTGCGGCGGCGTGGTGGTGGCATCACGACGCCAAGTGCGGGGCGCCCGCGCAAGGAGACGCTGCGTTTTTCCGGCTGGACGCTGGACCTGCGCCGCCGTGAACTGACGGACCCGTCGGGGGCGGCGGTGGAGATTTCCGGCGCGGAGCACGACCTGCTGACCAGTTTTCTCGACAATCCGCAGCGTGTGATCGGGCGTGACCGGCTGCTGGAACTGTCGCGCACGCGCCTTGGCGATGTGTCGGACCGCAGCGTGGACGTGCTCGTCAGCCGCCTGCGGCGCAAGCTGGGCGCGGATGCCGACAACCTGATCCGCACCGTGCGCGGCATGGGCTATATCTTCACGTCCGAGGTGGAGCGCGTCTGAAAAGACAGCCTCTCGATAAAACGAATAAAAGTTTTTGGGTGCCGGCTTTTTTTCAAAAAAGGCGGTGTTCTTTGAAGCTTTTTGGAAAAAGCTTCACCAAAAACTTTTGAAAATTTGCAGGATGTTTCTTGGGCGGGTTTTTGGAACAGTATCCGAGCAATAGCGGCAGGCAGCCATGAAAGAGGCCCTGTCCGACGCGCCCGCGTCGCGTCGCATCACGCTCTGGCCGCGTGGACTGGTGGGGCGGGTGATGTTCGTCCTGCTTGCGGCGGTCGCGCTGGTGTTCGTTGGCAGTTCGGTCTTCTATGAGGAGGCCGAGACCTACACCATCGACGATGCGCAGCTTGACCAGGTCAGTGAACGGCTGGTCATCGACGCGCGCGTGCTGGCGGCGACGCCCACATCGCAACGCATGGTGCTGGCGGCCATGCTGTCCACCCCCGACCTGACCATCGACTGGCGCACCAGTGCGCAGGAAGGCGTGGTCCGTCCCGAACCGGGGGCCCTGCGCGGCCTTCATGAACGCGTGGCCGGCAGCGTACCGGCGTTTCAGGGCGATGTGCTCAACCTTGCGGGCACGGTGACGGCCACATCCGACATCCGTGGCGTGCTGCGCCTGCCCGATGGCAGCTTCATGGGCTTCAGTGCGCCGGACCTGCTGCAGCCACATCATATGCGCCGGGGCATCGTCTCCGCCGCCGTGCTGGCCGGCGCGGTGCTGCTGGCGGCGGGCATGCTGGTGCGCGCGCTCAGCATGCCGCTGCGGGCACTGGCGCAGGTGGCCGATACGGTGGGTTCGGGCCGGTGGGTCCCGCTGGAGGACAAGGGCCCGCGGGAGGTCCGCTACCTCGCGCGCGCCATCAATGCGATGCAGGAGCGCATAGGCCGCCTGATCGCCGACCGGACGGAGGCTCTGGCCGCCGTGTCGCATGACCTGCGCACGCCACTGGCGCGCCTGCGGTTGCGGGCGGGGTTTCTGGAGGACGCGGCGGCACAGGCGGAAATCGAGGCCGACGTGACCGAGATGGAGGCCATGATTGCAGGCGTCCTCGCCTATCTGGCGGGGGAGAATGATCCCGAACCGGCGCGTTCGGTCAACCTTGCCTCCATCATCGCGACGCGCGTGGATGATGATGCCGACCAGGGCAGGCCCGTCACCTATGAAGGACCACACCAGGCGCTGGCGGTGGTGCGGCCGCTGGCGATGAAGCGGGTGATCGGCAACCTGATCGACAATGCCCTGAATTACGGGGGCAACGCGCATGTCGTGCTGCAGGTCGAGGCGCACAGCATCCGCATCCGGGTGGAGGATGACGGACCCGGCCTGCCGGAGGCGGAGCTTTCGCGTGTCTCCACGCCGTTCTACCGCGTGGAGGGATCACGTTCGCGCGCCACCGGCGGCATGGGGCTGGGCCTTGCGATCGTCAATCGTGAAATCATGCGCGAGGGCGGGAGCCTGCGCCTCTATAACCGTGACAGTGGCGGCCTGTGCGCGGAAATCATCCTGCCGCGTGCGGGGCAGGGGACGTTGCCCGCAACCGAGCGCAAGGTGGCGGTGTCCTGACGTGACGGCACGCCCGGAGGGGATGCCGCGGCCTTTATCGTGTGACCGGGGGTTGTGCTGGCGTGGACCACGGTACATCTGGATGCTAACAGGACCAAAGATATCCGCCTTCCTCTATCTGTCGGGAAAGACCGCAGCATGTTCATAGAAACCGAAGATACCCCCAATCCCGCCACCCTGAAGTTCCTACCTGGGCGCGAGATCATGCCCAATGGCGCGACGGCGGACTTCATTGACGCGGATTCCGTGGCGGGCCGTTCCCGCCTGGCAGAGGTCCTGTTCGACCTTGAGGGCGTGTCACGGGTGTTTTTCGGTGGCGATTTCGTGGCCGTGACCAAGGCCGACGCCGTGGACTGGGATGACCTGAAGCCGCAGGTGCTGTCCGCCATTGCCGACTACCTCGCCACCGGGCAGGCACCCGTGGAGCAGGAAGCCGTGGTGGTGGAAGACGCGATCGCGCCGGGGGACGAGGAAATCGTCAAGCAGATCAAGGAACTGCTGGATACGCGCGTGCGTCCGGCCGTGGCCGGCGATGGCGGCGACATCGTCTTTCGCGGCTATCGCGACGGGATCGTGCGCCTGACGATGCAGGGGGCGTGTTCGGGCTGCCCGTCATCGCGCGCGACGCTGAAGCATGGGGTGGAAAACATGCTGCGCCATTACGTCCCCGAAGTGGTATCGGTCGAACAGGTCGAAGCCTGATACGCCGGGGTGGGAAAGTTTCATGGTTCTTGATGATGCCGGGCTGGACATCCTGTTCCGTGCCGCGCGGACGCCCGCGGCATGGAACGAAAGTCCCGTAACGGAAGAGACGCTGCATCAGTTGTATGACCTGGTGCGGCTTGGGCCGACATCGGGCAACTGCTGTCCCGCGCGATTCGTCTTCCTGCGCACGCATGACAGCCGCGAACGCCTGCGTCCCGCCCTGTCGGAAGGTAACGTCGCACGTGTGATGAGCGCGCCGGTCACGGTAATCGTGGCGTGGGACCCGCTGTTTTTCGACCGTATGGACGTCCTCAACCCCGAACCGGGCGTGCGGTCATGGTTCGCCGCCGATGTGGGCCTGGCGGAGGAGACGGCGATACGCAACAGCACGCTGCAGGGGGCGTACCTGATCATGGCGGCCCGTGCGCTGGGGCTGGATGCGCTGCCGATGTCGGGGTTCGACGCCATGATGGTGGAGGAAACATTCCTGCACGCCCATGGCTGGCGGGCCAATTTCCTTGTCAACCTTGGTTACGCCGATCATGGGTTCGATACGCCGCGCGCGCCGCGTCTTGCTTTCGACGATGCCTGCGTGATGGCCTGACGCATGCGGGTGCTGGTTCTGGATGGCGCGCAGGCCGGGGCGCAGGCGCGTGCCCTTGTGGCCTGCGTGCGCATCACGCCCGAAGGGTGCATGACCGAACATCGGCACGAGGCCGAGGGACGCGGCGGGTCGGAAGGGTTTCCCCTGCTGGCGCGTGACCTGATGGCCGAATGTGGCTGGACCATGCCGATGCTGGACATGGTGGCCGTGGTGGTCGGGCCGGGATCGTTCACCGGCCTGCGTGCCTCCATTGCCTTTGCGCAGGGACTGGCGCTGGGGCTGGGATGTGAGGTCGTGGGGGTCACGACGGGCGAGGCCCTGGCCGTTTCCCTGCGTGCGCAGGTCGCTGCGCCGGGGACGCGGATCCTGTGCTGCTCCGTTGCGCGGCGCGGCCGGGCCTTTGTCGAATCCATTCCGGCGCAGGCTGGACGGGGGGACGGGGAGGTCCGTGCCGTGATGCTCGATGATCCCGCCGCCCTGCCGTCTGGTCCGCTTCTGCTGGGCGGGAGTGCCGCTGCCGACGTGGCGGCCACCTGTGCGCGGGGACGGGCGGATGTGACCATCGCCCCGCTGTTGCGGCCCGACGCCTGCGCCATTGCGCGCGCGGCGCTGCTGCGGCGTGAGGGGGGGCTGGCGCCGCGTGCGGTGCTGCCGCTGTATGTTGATCCGCCGGAGGCGAAACTGCCCGCGGCGGGATTGCGCCCACCGCCGCGCAAGGCAGACGACAACGCATGAATGTCGCCACGGGGCCGGTCGTGGCCGTGCCTGCCGCGATGGCGGACCTGCCGGCGCTGGCGCGGGTCCATGCGGCGTCCTTTGCCCCGGACCAGCAATGGGATGCCCCGGCGCTTGAAACCCTGCTGGCGATGCCCGGCGTGGCGCTGGGCGTGGCCATGGCGCAGGCCGGGGGACGGCAGGTGGTGGCCGGCTTCATCATGGTGCGCACCGTCCTTGACGAAGCGGAAATCCTGACGCTTGCGGTCGATCCCGCATTCCGGCGGCGCGGACTGGCGCGCGCGCTGCTGTCATGGATGGTGGACATGGCGGCGGGGCAGGGGGCCGCGCGCCTGTTTCTGGAGGTGGGCGTGGACAACACCGCCGCGCTGGCCCTGTACCGTGATGCGGGCTTTGACGGGGTGGGGCGTCGGCGTGGCTATTACCCCGATGGGTCCGATGCGCAGGTCATGGCGCGCGACGTGACGCCCGCACGCGATGCGGAGTCGGGCGCATGGCCGACGTTATGACATTTTTTTGATGATCAGCAGGACATGGGTCAGTCCGTCGTCCTGCGCCTCATGCATGGCGACTTCATGGCCGAGCAGCCTGACGCTGCGACTGACATTGTCCAGCGGTTCGTCACCACGCAGGCGCACCTGTAATCGTCCCCCCGGCGCAAGCCGGTCGAGTGCAAGTCGCGTGCGCACGAATGTCATGGGACAGACGTCGCGGGTGATATCTATTTCCTCAACATCAATACCGGGCATGTTACCTGATATTCCTTCATGGGTATGGTTGCGGTCTTGTCCGGATTATTTATATAAGATGCATGTATTTCTACTGACAGGACCAAGTTGATGGCTGACGAAACAGCGGATGTGGAATTGCGGGAACTGACCGCCGAAATCGTGTCCGCGTATGTTGCACGCAATACACTCGATGCCGAGACGCTGCCGGACCTGATTCATCAGGTATATGAAACGATGTCCTCGCTCGGCAAGGTCGAGGCCGCGCCTGAAAAGCCGGTTCCGGCGGTGCCGCTGAAAAAATCGGTCTTCCCCGATTATATCGTCTGCCTTGAGGACGGGAAGAAGCTGAAGATGCTCAAGCGTCACCTCAAGACGGCCTATAACATGACGCCGGAAGAATATCGCGAACGCTGGGGCCTGCCGCACGATTATCCCATGGTCGCACCCAGCTACGCCAGCCACCGCTCCAAGCTTGCACGCAAGATCGGGCTGGGAACCAAGGATCGGGGCGCGGACCAGGCGTGAAGGATGACGGTGTCGTTGGACAATCGATCTGATGATGGGCTACGCCTGTAACCATGGCAGCAGGTAGTGATGTAATGGAATCGCGCATCGGGCGCATGTGTATCGAGCGGGGCCTGAAAATGACGGGGCAGCGGCGGGTCATCGCACGCGTCCTGTCGGAAGCGCAGGACCATCCCGACGTGGAAGAGCTGTACCGGCGCGCAGCCCAGCTGGATTCGCGCATTTCGGTGGCCACGGTCTATCGCACCGTGCGTCTGCTGGAGGAAAAGGGCATCCTTGAACGCCGCGATTTTGGCGGTGGCCGTGCCCGTTACGAGGCGACCGAGGAAGGCGACCATTATCATCTGATCGATGTCGAGACCGGAAAGGTGATCGAGTTCGAGGACAGGGAGCATGCCGAACTGATCCGTCGCATTGCGCGTGACCTCGGCTTCGACCTCGTTTCCCACCGGCTGGAGCTTTTCGCGCGCAAGCGGCCTGCCGACGCCGGACAGGACACCGCCGCGCCGTCGCCGCCGGCACGCACGGGAGGCAGGTCAAAACGATGAGCGCCGAGAAAATCATGCACTCCCTGTCCACGCTGGATCTGGAGCGCAACGGCTTTCCCGAACTGCGTGGCGGCAACCTCGGGGTGCGGATCGCCTGCACGGATGAGGAACGCGATGCAGCCCAGGCCCTGCGCTATCGCGTATTCTATGAGGAAATGGGCGCCCAGCCTGATGAACGGACGCGGCGGCTGCGGCGTGACATCGACGAATTCGATGAATATGCCGACCACCTGCTGGTGATCGACCATGCGATTTCCTCTGGCGCGAAAGGGGTCGTGGGCACCTATCGTCTGATGCAGGGCGATGCGGCGCAGAAGCTGGGACGTTTCTATTCCTCGAATGAATATGACATCTCGCCGCTGACGGAATTTCCCGGCCGGTTGCTGGAGGTCGGGCGTTCCTGCGTGGACCAGGCCTATCGCGGGCGCGCGGCGATGCAGTTGCTGTGGCGCGGGATCGCGTCCTACATCTTCCTGCACCGTATCGACGTGCTGTTCGGGTGCGCCAGCCTGCCGGGGACGGATCCCGAACCGCTGAGCAACGAACTGACCTATCTCTACCACAACCACCTTGCCCCGCCCGCGCTGCGCGTACGCGCGCTGCCTGAACGGCGGGTGGAAATGTTGCGCCGTGATCCGCAGGCGCTTGACCACCGGCGCTGCCTTGCCGGACTGCCGCCGCTGATCAAGGGATATCTGCGGCTGGGTGGCTATGTTGGCGATGGCGCGGTGATCGATACGCAGTTCAACACGACCGATGTTGCCGTGCTGGTCAAAAGCGAACTGCTGGCGGACAAGTATTACCGCCATTACGAACGTCGCCTGCGTGACGCCCTTGACTGACGCGCCGGGGCAGGGCGGTTTGCCATATATCCCTGCGCCGGAATGAAGCTTCCCACCGTTTTGCGCACATGGCATGACGCACTGCCCCGCCTTGCTGGCTGGCGCGCGGATGTTGCGATGCTGCTGGTCGGGGCGCTGGGGGCGCTGGCGTTGCCGCCGGTCCATCTGGTGCCGGTTCTGGCGCTGTGTTTCCCGATCCTGATGCGCATGATCGACGCCGCCCCCGACTGGCGCGTGGCGGCGCGGCGCGGCTTCATGTTCGGGCTGGGGATGCATACGGCGGGGCTGTACTGGCTGACCGATGCGATCATGCTGCGCGCCGATGCGTTCTGGTGGCTGGTGCCGCTGGCCTCGCCGGGATGCGCGCTGATCCTGACCCCGACCACCGCGATTCCCGCCGCCCTGTCGCGGATCGTGCCTGCGGGCGTGGCGCGTGGCCTTGTGCTGGCGGCGACATGGACGCTGGCCGACATGATGCGGGTCTTCATCTTCAGCGGCTTTCCATGGAACCCGCCGGGCAGTGTCTGGGAATTTCCCGGCGTGGCGGGCGATGTGATGATCCAGCCTGCGGCATGGATCGGGGTCGATGGCCTGACGCTGCTGACGGTGGTGCTGGCGCTTGCCCCCCTGTGGGGACGGCGGGGATGGATGGTCATTGCCGCGACCCTGATGCTGTGGGTGGGGGCGGGGGCGGTGCGCCTTTCATCCGGGGTGCGGGTGCGTGATG